>CALGZB010000265.1 GCA_937934655.1 uncultured Acidimicrobiales bacterium
GACGTTGCCGGGCTCATCGCCGACTCCAACGATGAGCTCTACCTTTTCTCGAGCGACTACCCGCACGTTGAGGGTGGCCGCGACCCAATCGGCACATTCGGCAAGTCCTTGGCTGGCGCTAGCGACGAGACGATGGACCGGTTCTGCAGCGAGAACTTCCTCCGCCTATGGCCCGACGCTCGGGTGCACTAGCTAGTTGGCACTTGGCTAACTAGCAATGAGCCGTTCGATAGCGGCTTCGAACACATCAGCTTCAAGCGCTCCGACCTGCCGGGCGACCTCGCCGTTGTCGTTGATGAACACATAAGACGGCTGGGCCGAGATACTGAAACTTCGCCAGACGTCGTTGGTCGGTTGGGCGACGTGTTCGAAACCCTCGAGCTCAAACTCTTCGATAAAGATGTCCATCTCGTCATCTTCGTCGGTGCCAACAACACTGATGAAACGAACGTCGTTGCCAAACTTCTTCTGTGCCTCTGCGACCGCAGGGGCTACTCGTTTGCAGTGTGGTCACCAGGGTGCCCAGAACCACAGCACGGCATCTTCGTCGAGCACGTCGACGAAATCGATTTGTTGGCCATCGATGGTGTCCGCGATCAGGCTTGGGCGAGCTGCCGTGGTCGGAGCGCTAGCTGACTCGGTGGTCGACGAACTCCCGCAGGCCGAAACCATCATGGCAAGCATTACGACGGGGAGCCCCAGGGAAACAGCCATCGACCTCAAACGGCGACCCGAAGTCTTGAACGCCAGTGGTGAAGCCATGAGTCCCACAACCATACTGAGATCCGTGGCGACATAGGGTGCCCGATGGCCCACGTTTCTTTCGAGCTGTCATGACCGCCTCACCACAAGCTGCGTGGTCGTTCCCAACTGCGCTTCGAATCGGCGCTGGTTGTATCGCCGAACTCGCCGATGCCTGTGAGCTTCACGGCATCATGAACCCGCTCATCGTTACTGACCCCGGTCTGACGCAGCTACCGGTTATCGATTCGGTGCAGTCATCGTTCGCGTCGCCGGTTTTGGTCTTTAGCGACATCCAACCCAATCCGGTCGGAGCCAACATCGATGCGGGCGTTGCCGCCTTCCGCAAAGGTGGACACGATGGCGTTATTGCAGTTGGTGGTGGTTCGGCGCTCGACTGCGGGAAGGTCATTGCATTTCAGGCTGGCCAAACCCGCGACATGTGGGATTTCGAAGATGTCGGCAGCAACTGGACCCTGGCCGATGCTGAGGCGATCGCTCCGGTTATTGCGGTGCCGACCACCGCCGGTACCGGGAGCGAAGTGGGGCGAGCCGGTGTGGTCATCGATGAACGCGCCACCCGCAAGGTCATCCTTTTTCATCCAAAGATGCTGCCTGTGGCCGTGCTTTGTGACCCCGAACTCACCGTTGGACTCCCTCGGATCCTTACCGTTGGCACCGGCATGGACGCCCTGTCGCATTCGCTCGAAGCGATCTGTGCGCCGTCGTATCACCCAATGGCTCAGGGCATCGGAATGGAAGGCTGCCGGTTAGTTCTCGAGCATTTGCCGCTGGTTGTAGGCGATCCGACCAACCTGGTTAGTCGCACACAGATGATGTCGGCGGCGGCCATGGGTGCCGTGGCGTTCCAGAAGGGTCTTGGCGGGATGCATGCGCTTGCTCACCCGATTGGAGCGGCCTTCGACACTCACCACGGCATGACCAACGCGGTGCTCATGCCCTACGTGTTGCAGGCCAACCGTCGGGTCATCGAGCCGGTTATCGAACGACTGGCCGCATACACGAACATCGCAGGCGGCTTCGACGGATTCATGAACCACATTCTCGAACTTCGCGATTCGCTCGATGTGCCAAACCAGCTCACCGACCTCGGCGTCGATGCCGGGTCGGTGGCGACCATCGCCGCCGCAGCGGTTGATGATCCATCAGCTGGTGGTAACCCCATCGAGTTCACCGAAGAAATGGCCGCAGAAATCTTCAACAACGCGTGCGGGGGCCTTCTCATCTGAGGTCGGTTAGGAAACCTTCACCATGAGTTTGCCGGTGTTTCCGCCCTGATACATGAACTGCACGGCCTCGGGAAACGATTCGATCCCTTCGAGGATTTCTTCGGGCATCACGAGCGAACCGTCGGCGAGCCAACCGGAGAGTTCCTCCATTGCTGGCGGGATGCTGTCCATGTAATGGAAGTACGCGAAACCCTCCATGCGTGACTGGCGCTCGGCCAAACGCAGGTACAGCGAAGGTCCGGTGACGTTGTCCATGTCGTCGTATTGCGAGATGGCACCGCAGATAACCACGCGGGCCTTGAGCGCCAGGTTGTCGAGCGCCGCATCGAGGATTGGCCCACCGACGTTGTCGTAGAACACATTGATGCCCTCGGGTGCAAGCTCCTTGAGTCGGGCGTTGACGTCTTCGTTTTTGTAGTCGATTGCGTCGTCGAAGCCGAGCACCTCGATGAGGTGGGCACACTTCTCGGGCCCACCAGCGATGCCGATAACTCGGGCACCGTCGATCTTGGCGATTTGTCCGGCGATGGATCCGACCGCACCGGCTGCAGCCGACACCACAAAGATCTCGCCTGGTTGCGGCTTGCCGACTTCGCGCACACCGATCCATGCCGTTACTCCAGTGGACCCTCCAAGTGCTCCGAGGTAGGCGCTGAGCGGCTCAACCGGATTCTCAAGCTTCTCCATCCGTGAGGCTTTGGTGGTGAGTATGCTCTGGGCGCCCATCTGGCCGCGAACTGCATCGCCAACCGCGAAACCATCGTCGGCTGTTTCGACCACTCGGCCCACGCCACCGGCGCGGATGATCTCGCCGGGGGCGATCTGGGTGTGAAAGCCCTGGCCTCGCAACATGGTGCGAATCGCAGCGTCGATCGACAGGTACTCGACTGCTACTCGGATCTGTCCGGACTCAAGCTCGGGGAGGGGTTCGGACTCAAGCAAAAAGTGCTCGGAAGTGGCCGGACCAGTTGGCCGGGACACCAGGGTTACTCGTTGATTCGTGCTCATGGTCGATCGTGGCACGTCCGGCTCCAGAAGGCGAAAACGACTGCTTCCCCGCACAAAGGCGGGGAAGCAGCGTATTCGTTGTATTCGTGGTACTGGATTGCTAGGGGTTCCCCCCAGGTGGATTACGCCAGGTCGAAGCGGTCGGCTTCCATGACGTGAGTCCATGCAGCTGCGAAGTCCTGAGCGAACTTCTCGGATGCATCGTCGGCTGCGTAGACATCGCAGATTGCACGAAGGACCGAGTTTGATCCGAGGACCAAGTCGTTGCGGGTTCCGGTCCAGCGAACGTCGCCGCTGGCCCGGTCCTTGCCTTCGAACACGCCTTCGGCGCTAGCCGAAGCGGTCCACTCGGTGTTGATGTCCATCAGGTTAACGAAGAAGTCGTTGCTGAGGGTTCCAACGTTGTCGGTGAGCACGCCATGGTTGTCAGTGGAGACACCCAGGACACGAAGGCCGCCGAGAAGCACGGCCATCTGTGGTGCGCCGAGGTCGAGGAGCTGTGCTTTGTCGACGAGCAGGTGCTCGGCAACATGCGCATTTCCCTTGCCCAGGTAGTTGCGGAAACCGTCCCAGCGTGGCTCGAGCCATGCGAAGGATTCTTCGTCGGTCTGCTCTTGGGTTGCGTCGCCACGGCCGGTGCTTACTGCCACCGTCACGTCGACGCCGCCAGCCTTCGCTGCGGATTCAACAGCAGCTGCGCCACCGAGAACGATGAGGTCAGCCATGGAGACGTCGAAGCCGACGCTCGACTGAACGCCTTCGAGGGCTCCGAGGACACGGGTCAGTTCGCCGGGGTTGTTTGCTTCCCAATCGACCTGTGGTGACAAACGGATACGGCCACCGTTGGCGCCGCCTCGCTTGTCGCTGCCTCGGTAAGTTGACGCCGATGCCCATGCGGTGCTCACCAGGTCGGTGACGCTGAGGCCAGCATCCATGATGGCGGCCTTGACAGTGGCGACCTGATCGGCGCTGAGCTCGGTGCCAGCCGGAACTGGGTCCTGCCAGAGTTGTTCTTCAGGGACCTCTGAGCCAACCAAACGTGAGATTGGGCCCATGTCGCGGTGGGTGAGCTTGTACCAAGCACGTGCGAACGCGTCGGCCAGTTGGTCGGGGTTGTCGCGGAAGCGCTGGGAGATCTCGTTGTAGATCGGGTCCATCTTGAGTGACATGTCGGCGGTGCTCATCATGGGAGCGTGCGTGATGTTTGGATCGTGCGCATCCGGGACGGTTCCTGCCAGGGCAGGAGCGGTCCACTGCTTGTGGCCGGCTGGGCTCTCGGTGAGCTCCCAGTCGTTGTCCATGAGGGTCTCGAAGTAGTTGTTGTCCCAGGTGGTTGGCGTGGAGTTCCATGCGCCTTCGAAGCCGGAGGTGGTGGTGTGCACACCCTTGCCAGATTCGAATGCGTTCTTCCAACCCTTGAGCTGCTGCTCCATTGGGGCGCCTTCGGGCTCGGTGCCGACGAGGTCTTCAGGACCTGCACCGTGCATCTTGCCGAATGCGTGACCACCGGCGACAAGAGCGACGGTCTCTTCGTCGTTCATGGCCATGCGGCGGAAGGTTTCGCGAACGTCGCGACCGGAAGCAACCGGGTCGGGGTTTCCGTTGGGTCCTTCTGGGTTGACGTAGATGAGGCCCATCTGCACGGCGCCGAGTGGCTCCATGAGTTCGCGGTCGCCGCTGTAGCGCTCGTCTTCGAGCCAGGTGGTTTCTGGTCCCCAGTAGATGTCTTCTTCTGGAGCCCAGACGTCTTCACGTCCGCCGGCGAATCCGTAGCTTGGGAGTCCCATGGATTCCATGGCGACGGTTCCGGCGAGGATGATGAGGTCGGCCCAAGAAAGCTTGCGGCCGTACTTCTTCTTCAGTGGTTCGAGCAGGATGCGAGCTTTGTCGAGGTTGCCGTTGTCAGGCCAGCTGTTGAGCGGAGCAAAACGCTGCGTTCCCGAAGCGCCGCCACCGCGGCCGTCGTGGGTCCGGTAGGTGCCGGCTGAGTGCCAGGCCATACGAACGAAGAGGGGACCGTAGTGGCCGTAGTCAGCTGGCCACCAGTCTTTGGAGTCGGTCATGAGTGCGGTGAGATCGGCGCGGAGTTCGCCCATGTCGATCGTCGCGAATTCGGCGGCGTAGTCGAAGTCATCGCCCATCGGGTTCGACTTCGGCGAACCCTGGTGAAGGATGTTCAGGTTGAGTTGCTCGGGCCACCAGTGCTGGTTGGCGGCGCTACCGCGAGCCGAATGGTCGTTGTGTAGTACGGGACATTTGTCGTCAGACATATTGCTCCTTGTTTCCTGAAAGCTATTGGCTTTCGATTTTCCCGTGTGAGGGATGTTGCTGATTTGTGGGTTATTTGGTGTTGCTAGACGCAGATCTTGAGTTCTTGCCGCGCAAGATCTTGCTATACCGCTGCGGTTTTTTCTTGCGCAGCGAGACAGGTAGGGCAGTGGCCCCAGTAGATGACTTCGGCCTCGTCGATGAGGAAGCCGTGATTGTCGTCGGCGACAAGGCAAGGGGTGTCGCCGACCGCACAATCGATGTCGAACATTATCGAACAGGTGCGACAGATGAGGTGGTGGTGGTTGTCGCCGACGCGGTCTTCGAACCGGGCTGGCGAGCCGGCGGGTTGAATGCGTCGGATCAGGTCCTTGTCGGCGAGCACCGAGAGACTGTCGTAGACGGCTTGTTTCGAGATCGAACCGATCTGGGACAGAACAGCCTCGAGGATGGTTTCGGCGGTTGCATGCGGGTGGTCGGTGACGGCGTGCATGATGGCGATACGTTGCGCGGTGACCTGAAGTCCCTGTGCGCGCAATTGTTCTTCGACCCTCATCACGAAACGTATCCAAGCAGCGATTCTGGACTAGGTCAAGGATTTCCCTCAGAGAAATCTTTCGGTGGGTCGGCGAGGTTGGTCCACCGCAAAAAGTTGCTGATGAGAGTGCGGCCAGCGTGGGCGTGGCGAAAGATTAGGAGCCGGCGGGTACGACGATGTACCCCGTTGCTGGGTCGGCCTTGCCTTCGAGAAGGCTGCGATAAACGGTTTCGGTGCCGGAGGGCCCTGTGTGGGTTTCAACCGTAAGCCACTTGCCCGTTCCATCGAGAAGGTTGCCGAACGCAGCCGCGACCCTTTTCGCGAGCTCGGCGGCACCCCAATCACCAGCCCGTTTGGCGCTTTGTGACGGGGCAAAGAAGAACTCGGGGGTCGGACCAGGCAGGTCGGCTCCGCCGCCCTGATCCTCCCAGTGGGTTGCGCCCACCGCGATCGACGCGTTGAGGGTGTCGGCGAAATGGCTGTGCACGGCATGGCGGACGGTGCCGCTGCCCGCCATGTCGACCATGCAGGACTGCACGGTGTTGTCGAGTTGGTCGACCTCGTCGTAGGTGATGACCTGGTCGTACAGGTCGAGCCCTTCGACGAACGTGCGGTTGCGAGCCGACGTGAGGCCGACCGTACGGTGTCCGTCGCGTTGGGCGAGGCAGGTGGCAAGGGCGATCGAGGTCTTCGACGATGCGCTGGTGACGATGGTTTGGCTGGCGCCGTGGAACTCATTGTCGGCCAGGTAGTCATCGACCAGGAATGAGGTCATGAACATCCCCCAGAGCAGCAGGTACTCGTCGACCTTGTCTTCGCTGAACGCAGGGTCGGTGCTGACGTCGCGGAATCCGGTGTACACAACGGCGTGGTTGGTTCGGTGCGTTCCGGCGTCGCGAAACGTCTCGGCGTCGCCAGATGCGGTGATGACGATTTCATCGGTCATTGGGGTAAAGCCGAAGTAGCGACCGCCCACGGGGATGTCGGGGTTGTTTGATTCGGTGACCGAACTCAATCCCATGACGGGAATGCGACCCCACGGTGCTTCGGTCGGGAAGAAGCCCCAGTAGTCCAGCATGTCGCCAGCGACGGCGTAGGTGATGTTGTTGGTGGTAACGGCGAACCGCTCGATCGAGAGGCGGATCTGGTTCTCGCCCAGCGTCGGCGCCGCTGAGTCGTTCACTCGGGTGGTGTGGAAGTCCTGTCGATTCACTTCAAGAGTCATCCCAGGACCCTACCCGGCTCACCAATCGGGTGGTTTGGTACGCTGTGCCGCTATGACCAACGTGGTTGATGAGCTAGAGGACGACGGGCCGGCCGATGATGGCCCGCTAGATGGTCGGGTCGCACGGCGCGAGCGCAACATCAACGCGGTCCTCGATGTAGTCCTCCAGATGTTCGCCGAAGAGGATCTCTTCCCCACGATCGAACAGGCCGCAACGCGATCAGGGCTTTCTCTTCGTTCGGTGTACCGCTACTTCGCCGATCCGGGTGAGCTGCTCGAAGCAGCCATCAAACGCAACAACGAGCTTGCGGAAGGGGTAGGCCATCTGCCCGCAATTGGTCAAGGGCCGCTGGCTTCACGCATCGACGATTTCGTGGCCATGCGATTGCGGTTGCACGAATCGATCGGAGCGGTCTACCGGGCCACGGTGGCGAACTCGGGTCGCCTGCCACGTATCCGCGACGAATTGGCCGACAACCGCAACAAGATGCGTGAGCAGCTCGAGCTTCAGTTTGCTCCAGAGTTGAGCCGCCGAAAGCCAGCCGAGAGTAGCCACATGCTGGATTGCGCAGATCTCGTGACCCAACTCGACTCCATCGAGTACCTCCGTCGGCATCGGGGCCTATCGGCCAGCGAAACCGAAGCCACCCTGCGTGCCACCCTCCATTTGTTGCTCGCGTAGACGACCTCGGTACCCGCACGCTCAATGCAAGACTCGCACGCATGTCTGACGCGCCGTATCCCGTAGTAGCTGCCGACTCGCTTGGGTGGCTGAGCGAGCAGCAAATGGTCGAAGTCGACCGCGTCATGATCGAAGACCTACAGATCGAGCTGATCCAGATGATGGAGAACGCTGGGCGAAACCTTGCTCGACTAGTCCTCGACGTGTACCGACCAGCATCGGTGCGGGTGTGCGCTGGGTCTGGCGGCAACGGCGGCGGCGGAATGGTGGCTGCTCGCCACCTTGCGAATGCCGGCGTCGAGGTACGCCTCACGCTCACTCGACAACCCGACGAAATCGTTGGTGTACCGGGGCATCAACTCGACATTCTGCGTCGCTTGGGCATCCTTCCTGACGGAACTCTTAGCGCGGGTCAGAGCGCGACGACCAAGGTAGACGTCGTCATCGATGCCCTCATTGGGTACTCGCTCCAAGGAGCGCCCCGCGGTCGTCCGGCTGAGCTCATCGAAAAGCTGCGGGCTGTTGCCGACACCGTGGTCTCGCTCGACACGCCGAGCGGACTCAACGTCACGACCGGCGAGATCTCTGGTGTCGCGGCGCACGCTGATGCGACGCTCACTCTGGCAGCGCCAAAGGAAGGACTGCGGTCGGCGGCCAACGTCGGTGATCTGTACGTCGCCGATATCTCGGTGCCGCCGTCGGTGCTCCGCACGCTGGGCGCAGCACCTCCAAACTTCGCCGAGTCGCCGATTCTGCGAGTGCTCTCGAACTAAGTCGGTCGCCGAAACGGCTGATTCCCGAAACGACTGATTCCCGAAGCGATTATGCGTCGTCGACCACGCCCATGGCATCCATGGCGCCGTCGGGCGATCGGATCTCGACGATGCGATCGTCGACATCGTCGTATTCCATGCGTAGCGCCCGACTCATCGTGGCGTGCATGGCGTAGGTGCAGGTCACGTAGGTGAGTTCGAGAATCTCTTCGTCGCTCATCACTGTCTGGAGTTCGTTGAAGAGTTCGTCGGGAACTCGACCGTCTTCGAGAACGAGACAGTCGGTGTACGCGAGCACCAGGCGTTCGGTCTGGCTGAAACAGGTGGCCACGGACCAGTTGTGAACGGCCTGCACCTTCTCTTCGCTAAGCCCGACGCTTCGGGCGGCCTTCATATGTTGTGAGTAGACAAACTGACTTTGCCGGGCGTACCCGGTTCGAGTTTGGGCCAGTTCGCGAAGTTGTGGATCAAGGAGCCGGGCGGGGTCCCGATAGAACGAGAATCCGGCGGAGATGTGGTCGAACATGTCGGGCACCGCTGCGGTAACGGTCCACCAGTCTCCCGGTGTGCCGGTTGCGGTCCCGGGTTCGGCGACCGGATCGCGGTCGTCAAAAAGGAGCTGATAGAGACGCTGAGCAAAGGGGTGTGCTTCGTCCTTGGGAACTTGGCGAGTGCGGGGCATTACGCCTCCTGCGTTTCTGGCGTATGGAACGAGATGTCGGGCACCTCTTTGCTGGGCGGTGGTGCGTCGGCAAACAACAGCTCGAGCGCCTCGGTGGCATCGTCCTCGGTGAACGAGCGGGTCATGTAGGCAAACTCCACCGTGATGCCGTCGGGGTCATCGGTATAGATCGAGTGGATCCACCCGTGGTCGATCTCGACGACCGTGAGGCCATTGTCGATCCAGCGCTGCTTCTTGTCTTCCATGTCGTCGGGGCCGGAGGCTTGAAAGGCGATGTGATTGGTGCCCCAGTCGAGCCCCAAGTCGCGACAGATGTCGGTCTTGAAGTCGGTGGCTGACGGATCGCCGCCCAAGTCCCAGAAGGCGATGAGCTGATCATCAGCTGACCCGGTCGAGTAGAAGGCGTGCCGTCGAAACCCGTCTTCTTTCGGTGCGATCTCGACCTTCACCAGGTCGAATCCCATGACATTGGTATAGAAGGCATGCGTTACCGCCATGTCCTTTACTGCAAGTGCAATGTGGCTAACTCCCATGACCGCAGCATCCCATAGAACCCAGATACCAGCGCAAAGGCGGGCCCAAACCCGCAGTGCCTCCGGCGGTGCCTGGAACCGCGCGCGGTTGGGCTGGTTCTAGGTGTCAGTGGTGGCGTGGACCTTTATCGACAGGAATCGGACCGGCAGATCGATGAGTTTGGTGGGTCCGTGGGCTACCTCGCCACGAAACTGCATCGTTGAGCCAGGGATCAATTCGTAGCGCTTCGAGCCGTAGCCGTACTCGAGTTTGCCCTCGAGCATGTGAATCATCTCGACGCCGCCGTGTTGGAACAGCGGGAACACCTCGTCGGCTTTGGTGATGGTGACCAGCACCGGTTCGATCTGGCGGAGTGGTCCACGCAGCGCACCGAGGTCGTGGTACGTGCGGCCGGTGCCGCTGCCTTCGTGCGAGATTTCTATGCCGCCGCCTGGCGGAACAATGACGGCGTCGTGTTCTTCGTCGAGGCCTCGAAAGAGCGCGGTAAACGGAATGCCGGCAGCGTTCGACAAACTGGTCAACGTGGTGAGGCTGGGTGAGGTTTGCCCGTTCTCGATCTTCGACAACATGCCCAGCGACAAGCCGGCTGCTTCGGCAAACCGCTCCATCGTGAGCCCGAGATCCTGACGGGTATCGCGAACGCGTTCGCCGATGACCCGATTGACCTCGTCGGGGGTGAGTTGTTGCTGCTTTGGGCGCACTGGCGTTGGAGGCACTGTCTTTGGGGGCACTGTCTTTGGGGGCACTGGCGTCGCGTCTAGAAGAGCGTGAGGTACTGGGTGATCTCGCCCGGGGTCACTTCGCTGTGATGAGCCAGGAACTCCGCCTTCTTCACCTCGGCGAAGTACTCGCTGTACGGGCCGCCTCGTGTGTTGCCTAGCCCGTCGGCGAGGACACCGCAGCTGGCGAGGTTCTCGGCTGCATGGATCAGCGTTGGCGGCAGAGTTTCGATGCCTCGGCTCGCGATCTCGGCCGGATCGAGTTCGAACAGGTTCGCGGTGTTTGGCTCGCCAGGGTCCATCTCATTGGCGACGCCATCCATCCCACACGCAAGCATCGCAGCGAACATGAGGTACGGGTTGGCTGCGCCGTCGCCAAGGCGAACTTCGAGGCGGTCGGGTTCGGGAACTCGGATCATGTGGGTCCGGTTGTTTCCGCCATACGCCGCATACGAGGGGGCCCACGTGGCGCCCGAGGTCGGTGCTCCTACGCCCATGCGTTTATACGAGTTCACGATTGGGCAGGCCACGGCCACCAGTGACGTCGCATGTTTGATCAGCCCGGCGGTGAATTGGTACGCCAAATCGCTGAGGCCCAGACCCTTCGAGTCGGTCTCGCCAGCGGGGAACAGCGGTTCGTCGGTGTCGGCACTCCAGAGAGAGATATGCGCGTGAAGCCCGTTGCCGGTCTTGTCGGTGAACGGCTTTGGCATGAATGTGGCGTACCGACCGTCACGCTCGGCCATCGTGTGGATCATCAAGCGGAACAGGATGAGCCGGTCGGCGGTGGTCATCGCATCGGCGTATTGCCAGTTCTGTTCGAATTGGCCGTTGGCGTCCTCGTGGTCGTTGGCGTAATTGCCCCAACCCATGGTGTTGAGGTTCTTTGAGACGTCGGTGAGGTGGGGGAGCATGCGGGTGAGTCCGCGGGCGTCGTAGCAGGGGAGCGCGTCGATATCGCGCTCGTCGGCGACTTGGATCGAGCCATCGTCGTTCTTCACGACCAGCGAGTACTCGGCCTCGACCCCGGTTTTCATCACCAGGTTCTGTTCGGCGAGCTTTTCGAGCGCTTGGCGCAGGATGACGCGGGGAGCATAGGGCCACGGTTCGCCTTCGACGGTGGGGTCGCACTGCATGGCGGCAACGTTTGGCTGCCAGGGAAGCTGCGTGTACGAGGCGGGGTCGGGGATAGCCAGAATGTCGGGATCGGCCGGGTTCTGCCCCATTGGTCCGGACGCGAATCCAGCGAATCCGGCGCCGTCGGCCATAAGCCCTTCGAGCGCGTTGACCGGCACGAGCTTGGCGCAAGGTTTGCCGTGCATCTCTACAAACATTGCGTAGATGTATTCGACGCCGTCGTCTTCGACGCGAGCCTTGATTTCCTCGTATGCCCCCATAAGGCCTCCTACTTCCGCGGTTTTGAGTCGGTTTCACCGTCGCAGAGACGATTTGACCACCTCGCGACGACCACTACTCTAGGTGAAGAGACTTCACTGATGTCAAAGGCGCTTTTCTGACCAAGGGCGCACCCATGATCGAGGACCCATGTGTGGAATTGTCGGCCTATTTCTAAAAACCGAGAAGTATCGCCCCGAGCTTGGGCTTCATAC
>CALGZB010000266.1 GCA_937934655.1 uncultured Acidimicrobiales bacterium
GATCACATCTTCACCGATGCAATTGCCGCGCTACGAGAATCGCTCGAACATGTGCTGCTCGAGCGTCAGGCCGTCGAAGAACATCTAACGGTCGATGTCCTACTGGGCGACGTGGCGTGGGAGACCAGCTACGGACTCCCGGGCGAACATAACCCGGCACGCGTTCAGGCCGATCTCCGTCTCGGTTGGCCGACCTGGTCGCAGTCGAACTATCGGGCCTGGACCATCGGCGACGATCCGGCTCAACCCCCAACGATCGTGCTCACGGTGGTGTTTCGGGTCCAAGAACTTCAGGCTCCACCCGACCCTCACTCGGTGCTCTTCTCGATGCCGGCCGAAACTCCGACGATCGGCGAATTTCAACTCATTCGCTCTGGCCCAACATTGGAGACGGTGTTCGACGATGATCTCTCATCGCAACATCACGCAATTGAGGTGTCCTACGAGGGCGTGTACGAACTCAGCGAGGCCACGCTGATCGATGGCTCGATCCTTGACAACGACCTCGGAACCTTGGGCGGTTGGATAAGCGCCTCGCTCGTAAGCCTTGGCGATCTGAACTTCGAATACCGCTAGCCGGTCGGCAGCGAACTCCGTCCAGATGCCCCGGACTTGATGGGCGTCAGGTGGTGTAGTCGGCGTTGATACGCACGTAGCCGTCGGTGAGGTCGCAGCCATAAGCGGTGAACTCCCCCACCCCGATTCCGAGACTCACATGGATGAGCACTTCGTCCTCGGCGAGGTACGTGCTGAGTGATTCGAGTGCACCGTCATCGAGCAGCGTTGGGTACACCTCGGTGCTGCCGAAACGAATGGTGACGATGTCTTGGTCGATGTCCAGGTCGTCGCTGCACTTCCCGATGGCCATTGCCACCCTCCCCCAGTTGGGGTCGGCACCGTGGACGGCAGTCTTCACCAGCGGGGAGTTCACGATGACCTTGGCTACCCGCCGCGCCTGGTCGACGTCGCGTGCCGTATCGACCCGGACTTCGATGAGCGTCTCGGCGCCCTCGCCATCGAAGGCGATCATCTTGGTCAGCGACAGCGCCACATCATGAAGCGCCGCTTCAAAGGCCACAAGGTCCACGTCGCCGGCCATTCCGTTGGCCATAACGATGGCGGTATCGCTGGTGGAGGTGTCGGTGTCGATCGATACCGCATTGAAGGTCGTGTCGATCACCCTCCGGACGATGGGGTCGAGTTGTTCGGCCGCAATGTCCGCATCGGTAAAAATGAACGTGAGCATGGTGGCCATGTCGGGCTCGATCATGCCGACGCCCTTCGCAACACCAACCACAACCGCCTCTCCGACCGTTGCCGAAGCGACCTTTGGGTGCGTATCGGTCGTCATGATGGCCTTGGCCACGGCGTCGGCGGACGTCTCGTTGAACGAGTCATCGGCTGAAAGCCCCGGCAGGTACGACCGAACCCGATCCATCGGGTATTGCCGGCCGATCACACCGGTTGACGCAATCGCTATGTCGCCGGTGGCAACCGATAACGTTTGGGCAAGAGCGTCGATGACCTCTCGTGCATTGGCTTCACCTTCAGTGCCGGTAGCCACGTTGGAGTTCTTCGACACCACAGCGAGCGCACCAAGCACGTTGTTGGCGGTCGCCTCGCGGCTGATACGAACGCTGCAACCGGCAAAGCGACTCTTGGTGTACATACCAACAGCAACAGCTGGAGGATCGCTCACCACGACCGTGAAGTCGTTGGTGTCATCCTTGATCCCGATGGATCCAGCGTGGGCGTGAAACCCTATTGGAAGTGCCGTTTGGGGTGGGGTTGATTCGGTCATATCGCCTTCTAGAGCTGGCGGTTTACAACGGCTAGGTCCTGAAACTCTGGCTCGCGCTTCTCGCTCAACGCCGCGAAGCTCTCGAGCATGTCGCCAGGCTGGAACATTCCGGTCTGCCAGGTGGCGATGTACTCGAGGCCATCCTGCACCGAGTGATCTCGGCCGAAGTTGATCATGCGTTTGGTTCCCATTACGGCGAGCGGAGACTTCTTCGCAATGGTCGCCGCGATGCCGAGGACGCCCTCCACCATCGACGCATGGTCGTCGTAGAGACGGTTCACGAGCCCAAGCTCATACGCCCGATCGGCCGACAGCTTCTCGCCGGTGTAGGCGAACTCGCGGGCGAGCCCCTCAGGAATCAGCTTGGGGAGCCGCTGTAGCGTTCCGACGTCGGCGGTCATGCCGATGTTGATCTCTTGGATGGTGAAAAAGGCGTCTTGGGTGGCATATCGCATGTCGGCTGCGGTGACCATGTCGATCCCACCGCCGATACATCCGCCCTGCACTGCAGCAAGAACCGGCATCCGGGCCTTCTCGAGAGCGGTGAAGCTCTCTTGGAGATGCAGGACGGTCATCCGCAGGTTCGCTCGGGCCCGTCCGACCTCGACCTCGGCGTCACCGGTTAGTGCGTTGTCGTTGGTGAACACCCCGAGGTCCATACCCGCGGTGAAGTGCTTCCCTGTCGAGGACAGCACGATTGCGCGGGCCGCGCCTCGGTCAGAAATTTCGTTAATAATCGCGGGAAGTTCTTGCCAGAACTCGACCGTCATAGAGTTGAACGAGTCGGGGCGATTCATCACGACGTGGGCGATGTGATCGGACTCGGTTACGTCAAAGCATGTGTATCCCATGGGCCGAGACTACCGGCCAAAGGCTACGGGACCGAAGTGACCGTTTCGCAAAGATAGGCGCCGTCATCCGCATCTTCGCCGCCATTGCAGGAATCGGTATCGGCGCCGCCCCAGAGCGTGTCGACACCCGCTCCGCCGTCGAGCGAATCGTTGCCCGGGCCACCGCCGATAAGGTCATCCCCGGCACCTCCCGCGAGGTCATCATCGCCAGGATTGCCCCACATCATGTCATCGCCATCGCCACCGGAAACCTGGTCGGCACCGTTGCCGCCGCCGAGCTCGTCGGAGCCTTCGCCACCGATGACCACGTCGTTGCCTTCGCCAGCCCAGATCGAGTCAGCTCCGGCGCCACCGAGTAGGTAGTCGTCGCCGGGGCCACCGACGATTTCGTCGGATCCTTCTCGTCCTTCGATGTAGTCGGCGCCGGGGCCACCCGAAATGCTGTCGTCGCCGTCGCCACCGTCGATTTCGTCGCTGCCGCCATCGCCGCCGATCGCGTCGTCGCCTCGACCTCCGGAGAGCACGTCATCGCCGAGGTCACCGGCGATGAAGTCGTCGCCGAGTCCGCCACCGACATCGTCGTTTCCAAGATTTCCCGAGGCGGTGTCGTCACCTTCGCCGCCGCGGATGAGGTCGTCGCCGGCTTGGCCCACAAGGAGGTCATTTCCGAGCTGGCCGTACAGTTCGTCGTCGCCGCTTCCGCCAGCGAGTTCGTCGTGGCCGCGACCACCAACAATCACGTCGGTGCCGTCATTGCCCCAAAGGACATCATCACCGTTGTGGCCGGCGACGTAGTCGTTGCCTGGGCCACCGCCGGCGGTGTCATGACCAGTATCACCAATGACGAGGTCGTCGCCTTCCCCGCCGAAGAGTCGATCATTGCCGGTTCCGCCGCGCAATTCGTCGTCGCCCTCGTCGCCAGCGATGCGGTCGAATCCGTGGCCGCCTTCAATACTGTCGTCGCCGACCCCGCCATGGATGTCGTCATTGCCACCGAGGCCGCAGATGACGTCGTTTCCACCGAGGCCGAAGATCACGTCGGGTTGGTTTGTCCCGTTGATGACGTCGTCGCCCGACGTTCCGTAAAGGGTCTCACCTTCGGTCACCTCAATGGTGACCTCCAGACCACGACAGGTTTGCGGAGCCACCTGGGCCCCAGCAATCGGGTTCGTTGTGGTGACGCCGAGCCCGGCAACCACTACCACCGCAATAACGATGATGAGCGTTGCGAGGCAGGCAACGGCGAATCCGGATGAGTATCGGGTGTGACGACGAGGAACCAACTGCATCGCAGCACCTTTCTGTGGGGATGCGGGGCTTTCCACTGCTTTTCAGTGGTGCCCCACACCCTCGCAGGTTTCGCGCGTCAGGTGGTGGAACTTTGCGAATTCGACCGCGCTACGTGGGCTTTTGTGACACAAGCGCGCTGGTGTTGCTGATGTTTACATGTCGACAGTCATGGCCCAAAGGGCGCCGAACGTTCGCCAGTTACGGAATCGAGACCACGTTCTCGCACTGATATCCACTGAGATCCGACCCTGCCCCGCCATCACAGGAGTCGGTGCCGGCATTCCCCCAAAGGGTGTCGACACCAGGTCCGCCGGAGAGACTGTCATCGCCCGGCCCTGCTCCCAGCACGTCGTCGCCAATGCCACCATCCATGACGTCTGCGCCGGCGTTGCCCCACAGTCGGTCCTCACCGCCATGGCCATACAGGGTGTCATCGCCCGGCCCTCCGCCAAGCTCATCGTCCCCGCCATCGCCGAGCACAATGTCGCCGCCATCGCCGCCCCACATTTTGTCTTCGCCGTCTTGGCCATGCATGTAATCGTCGCCGGCATTCCCTACCAGAAGGTCGTCGCCGCTTCCGCCGTCGATCAGGTCGTTCCCGGAACCACCGAAAAGCCTGTCGTCACCATCGTCGCCGTGCACCTCGTCGCCGTCGTTTCCGCCAGCCACGTAGTCGTCACCATCGTTGCCGTGCAAGATATCGCTACCGAAGTCGCCCGATAGGAAGTCGTCGCCCGAAAGCCCGTTGATGGTGTCATCGCCAGAGTTGCCCACGAGGTAGTCGTCGCCCAGGCCGCCCTCGATGAAGTCGTCACCTGCCGACCCGCTCATCGTGTCGTCGCCCGCTTCGCCCTGCATGAAGTCGTTGCCTGCGCCGCCCGCAATCTCGTCGTTTCCGTCTCCGCCGATCAGGGTGTCAGCGGCACCGCCTCCCCAGAGTTTGTCGTTCCCCTTTTGGCCGCCGAGGTAGTCGCCGCCCTTGCCGCCAATCAATGTGTCGTGGCCACCAGCGCCGTCGAGATAGTCCTGCCCGGCGCCGCCGTACATCCAGTCGTCACCACCATGGCCAAGAAGCGTGTCGTTCCCGCCGTTGCCCGAGAGTCGGTCGTTTCCGCCTTCGCCATCGAGTCGATCGTCGCCCTCGACGCCATGCATAACGTCGTCGCCTGCGCCTCCATTGAGGTAATCGTCACCCGCCTGGCCGTACACGGTGTCGTCGCCATCACCAGCCGATATGACATCGCCGGTGTAACCACGCGGGACGCCGCCGTCGCCGTAGATGATGTCGTTTCCACCCAGGCCACAGATGAGGTCGCCGCCATCCATTCCATAAATCACGTCATCGCCCGAGGTGCCGATGATGACGTCTCGCCCTGACGTTCCAATCGTGCGAAGGCCAGCTTCGGCGATCAGAATCGTTGGCGACTCGTCGAAACACGTGGCCTCGTCGGCGCCCGCCGGCCCGGCAGCGATCGGCGCAACCGACAGGATCAATGCTCCGGCCGAAGCAACCGCCACTCTTTTTCTAGTTTCGGCTTTTCTAGTTTCGGCTCTTCCAGTTGTGGCCGAATACGAGGCCCTAAAACGGGAAAGACAGGACAGACGGGAAAGACGGAACATGTGAGCGCTTTCTTTTGAAGGTTGTCGCCTTATCGCTGTGTAGCTGTGTAGCCGTGTTGCGATATATGACCGGGACAACCTGGGGAAGGACCCTCACGCTAGCCAAAAAGTAGAACGGCATTCGGGACTCCCCGAATGCCGTTCTTGACTGCTCTGGTCTGCCCTCTTCGGCTCTTTACCCTGCGGCCTCTTCGGCCTGTCGATCCTGGCTCACCGCATCAAAGTCGAGGAACTCTTCGGTCGTATCGACCATGTTCTCAAACTGGATCACGCCGATATCGGTAAACCGGTCGCGCAGCCAGCCGTCGCCGGCATCGAGCAAACCAAGCTTCTTGCAGTTCGGCACAATCTTGCTGAACAGCAGCCGCTGGAACTCTTTCTGTTCGTTGGGTTGCGCCAACTGAAGTTCGACCATCGAGCGGACATCGATATCCATCCGCTCCCAAACTTCCTGCTGGAGGAAGCGGTCACGCATTCGAAGCGCCGACTCGAACGCAAACTCTTGCCGTTCAAGGATCTCAGACTGGTTGAGTCCTTCATAGACCTCTTGAAGGCTCAGGACGCCGAACGCCACGTGACGGGCCTCGTCGCTCATCACATAGCGGAGGAGTTTCTTGAGGAGAGGCTCTTCGGTGAGCGCATGCATGAAACCGAACGCCGCGAGGGCGAGGCCCTCGACCATGATCTGCATACCGAGGTAGGTGACATCCCAGCGGCTGTCGTTGATGATGTCGTCGAGCAGCATCCGCAGATGCGGGTTGATCGGATACGAACCATCGAGCTTTGTATCGAGGTACTTGGCAAAGACCTCGACGTGACGGGCCTCATCGACAACCTGGGTCGCGGCGTAGTACTTGGCATCGATCCACGGAACGGTCTCGACCAACTTGGCGGTGCAAAGCAGTGCCCCTTGCTCGCCGTGCATGAATTGACTGAGCCGCCAGTTCACTCCCTCGGTTCGGACCTGCTCCCAGCCTTTGTCGTCGATCTTGTAGAGCGGCGACTCGGGGTTGTTGCGGAACCAATCGACGATACCTGGGTCGTCGGCAGTGATGACCTGCGCCGGGTCGACTTCGATCGACCAATCGAGATCGGTTTCGCCGTTCCACTGCGAGGTCTTCGCCTTCTCGTACAACTTGGTGAGTTTGGCCCGCTCGCCCTTCTCGTAGTTCCACGTAAAGATCGCGTCGGCGTTGTCCTTCACGGTGTGGATCAGCCCATTGGGATCCGCAGCATCGGCGGTGGCCACATCCATGATGCGTTCGATGTCGTTGTAGTCGTCCCAATTGGTCCGAGTTACTCGTGGTTCAGTGGCGGTCATACTGGGTTCATCTCTTTCTCCGGCGGATAGCCGGACTTCAGGGGTTTGATGGAGGTCAGGTCAGGTCGGGTGCGGGTGCGGCGCTCGAAATCACGCGATCGATCACGCTTCGCCAATGGCTGGGATCGGGCATTGGGAGCCCGAGGGCTCTCGACAGAAACATTCCGAGGCCGATCGAGTGGCAGAAGCGCACGACGGCATCGGTATCGAGGTTTGGATCGAAGAACCCGTCGCTTTTGGCTTCGTCGATAAGTTTCGCCATCTGCCGTTCTTCGTCAGCCAAGCGATGACGCAGACTGTCGCCCAACTCCGGTTCGCGCCGACCAGCAGCGAAGGTCTCGAGCATCAGCGCATCGCCATCTTCGTGCTCGAGCAGGCTTGACCCGAGCACCGACAGAATCGATGGCACGTCGTCGGGAGCGTCGCCACTTGCGAGAAGGCGATCGAGTTCGGCCGGGATACGAGCGGTGAGCGCCTCGAGGAGCAGGTCGGCTTTCCCCCGGTACTGGCTGTAGATGGCGCCAGTCGTGAGTTCGGCACGACGAGCGATCTCGGCAACACCAGCGCCCTGGTAGCCCTTTTCGCTAAAGACCTCGACGGCTGCGTCGAGAAGTCGTGTCTTTGTGTCGTCTGCCAACGGGACTGCTCTCTTCGTGCTGCCTTGCCCGGGACTGGTGTGCCCGGTACTGGTTTGCCCGGTACTGGTTTGCCGGTCTGGTGTCGTGTCGTACGACACACCTCATGATAACGACTATTATCGACCTGTCAAGGGGTGGTAATCACCAGAAGCCAGACTCTTCCGGCAGAGACCGCGCGTTCTATCCTGTGGCTATGCATGTAGTTGGAGTAGGAAACGCAATCGTCGACGTCATCGCCAATGTTGATGACGCCTTCATCGCCGAACATGGCCTCGAGAAGGGGGCAATGACACTTATCGATACCGCTCGAGCCATCGAGCTGTACGACGTACTCCCCAACCCCACCGAGTTTGGTGGCGGTTCGGCGGCCAACACCATCGTTGGCGTCGCTTCCTTTGGCGGCGACTCCGCCTATATCGGCAAGGTCAGCCAAGACTCGCTCGGCGAGACCTTCCGAGACAACATTCGGTCCGCAGGCGTCAACTTCGATATGCCACTAGCAACCGGTGGCGAGCCAACCGCTCGAAGCATGATCGTGGTCACCCCCGATGCCGAGCGCACGATGAACACCTTCTTGGGAGTTTCCGCCGATCTACAAGAGGGCGACATCGACCTCGATCTCGTGGCTTCTCCCGAGATTCTTTACTGCGAGGGCTATCTCTACGATGCCCCGCCGGCAAAAGCAGCAATCCGCCTTGCCATGGCCACCGCTGGCGCTGCTGGCAAAAAGGTCTCACTAACGCTCTCCGACGGTTTCTGCGTCGATCGGCACCGCGATGACTTCCGGGCCCTCATCGCCGATTCTGTCGACATCGTCTTTGGCAACGAAGACGAAATTCTTGCGCTCTACCAAACCGATGACTTCGATGCCGCGGCCGATGCAATCGCCGCCGACTGCGACCTGGTCTGCCTCACTCGAGGCGTAGCCGGATCGCTGATTCTTTCCGGCGGCGAGCGGATCGAGATCCCCGCCTACCCCGTCGACCAGGTTGTCGACACCACCGGTGCCGGCGACCTGTACGCCGCCGGGGTGCTCTTTGGGCTCGCCACAGGACGCGACCTCGAAACCGCCGGCAAGCTTGGCGCTCTGGCCGCTTCAGAGATCATCAGCCACATCGGACCAAGACCCCTCGTGTCGCTCGCCGAGCTGGCGAGCAAACACGAGTTGGCCTAGGGGGCCTTTGAGGGTTCGCTAGCTCGTTCGCCGACTTCGACCGTCGGCGATCGCTTGCGCGAACTCTTCGTCGTCATAGGGAATCCACCCTGCGTTGTCGCGTTCAGCCCAACGGCTATCGCCTAGCGATGGAAGCCACGCCACTTCTTTGCGTCCCTGTGTCATATCCCGCTCATTTCACTTCGCGTCCGCACCCGCCGTGCATTGGACCTAGGCCTAGTAAAGCAGAACGATGTTCGGCTGGCGAGCGAACTCTCAAAAGAACAAAACGCTTGTTTGATTTGGGAAATAGACCCCGCCACGTCGCATAGGATTCGAGGGTGACTAACCAACATCGCCTCGACCGCAACGTCATTCCGACCAACTACCGGCTTCGTCTCGAGCCGAACCTCGCCGAAGCGACGTTTACCGGTTCGGTTTCGATCGCCTGCGATGCTGGTTCGACGACCAGCATCATCGTCCTCAACGCGATCGAACTCGACATCCTTTCGGCATCGGTCCACTACGGCGACACCGTGGTCGCTTGCGAGACTTCGCTCGACGACGACCTCCAACGGCTCACCCTTACCTGTAACGACGAGATCCCGGCTGGGCCGATCGCCATCGAGATCGCTTTCAACGGCATCCTCAACGATCAGCTCCACGGCTTTTACCGCAGCACCTACACGAGCGCCTCCGACCCCGCTGTGGGGACCGAAGGAACTGCTGAGGTCGAACACACGATTGCCACAACACAGTTCCAGTCCACCGATGCCCGACGAGCGTTCCCCTGCTTCGACGAACCCGACTTCAAAGCGACCTTCGATGTCACCCTCGTGGTCGAACCCGAATTCCTAGCGATTGCCAATAGCGCGGAGGTTTCGGCGACCGCAATCGAGAGCGGCAAAATCGAACGCACCTACGCGACCACCATGAAGATGTCGACCTATCTCGTCGCCTTCGTTGTTGGCCCGCTTGAACAAACCGATCCCATAGACGTTGGTGGCGTCCCGGTCACCGTGGTCCATCGCCCTGGTCAAGGCCATCTCACATCGTTTGCGCTTGAGTCCGCAGCATCGGCGCTCGAGTACTTCACCGAGTACTACGGCATTGCCTACCCCGGCGACAAGATCGACATGATCGCGATCCCGGACTTCGCCTTCGGCGCAATGGAGAACCTGGGCTGCATCACTTTCCGCGAGGTGTTACTCATCGTCGACCCGGAAACCGCCACCCAGCCTGAGCTCCAACGGATCACCGACGTCGTTTCTCACGAACTCGCTCACATGTGGTTCGGCGACCTGGTGACGATGGCGTGGTGGGAAGGGATCTGGCTCAACGAAGCCTTTGCCACGTTCATGGAGATGAAAGCCACCGACAACTTCAAACCGGAATGGGATCGCTGGACAAACTTCGGACTCTCGCGCACGGCTGCCTTCGCAACCGATTCGCTCCATGCGACACGACCCATCGAGTTTGCAGTCGAGTCACCGGCCGATGCCGAAGCGATGTTCGACATCCTCACCTATGAAAAAGGCGCCGCCGTTGTTCGGATGCTCGAGCAGTACCTGGGCGAGGAGGTCTTTCGCGACGGCATCCGCCACTACCTCGCTCGGCACAGCTTCGGAAACACCGTCACTACCGATCTCTGGGATGCACTCGAAGAAACCAGCGGGCAAAAGGTCCGCCAAATTATGGAAACGTGGATCTACCAGGGCGGCTACCCCGTCGTCGCTGTTGACGATGCCGGGAGCCTTGTGCAAAACCGCTTCACGTTTTTGCCAGAAGATCCCAGCTTGCCCAACGACCCCAACCTTCCCGAAGGCTCCACCTCGCCGGAAGGAGCCAAGACCCCGACCTGGTCGGTGCCGGTAAAGCTCCGCGACACCGGCGGCACCGAACATCGCGTCCTTCTCGAAGCCGACCGGTCTGTCGACAGCCCGGTGGCTGCTGCCGACATCGCAACGCTCAACGCCCAGGCGTCCGGGTTCTACCGCACCAAGATCTCGGCCGAGCAACTCCGCAACGTGGGCGACAACGGGCCAGGCGACCTCAGTTCGGTCGAGCGGTTCGGACTGGTCGACGATATGTGGGCGCTCACCACCGCCGGCCAACTCGACGTCGCCAACTATCTCGACCTGCTACGCGGCTTCACGAACGAATCAAGCGTGGCGGTCTGGCAGCGGATCACCGGCTCGCTCGCCTCCATCGACCACCTGCTCGACGATGGCTCCGACAAGCGCTCCGAGCTTGCCGCGATCACCGGCTCGCTGCTCCAACCGGCACTCGACCGACTCGGGCTCGAAGCCGGCGAGGACGAGAGCGAGAACGACCGCGAGGCTCGCGCCACCATCTTCGAGGCTTTGGCCACGACGGGCGGCGGCTCGGCGGTCAGCGCCGGTCTTGCAACCACGGCACGCGACATCTACCAAAGCTCTCGCCCCGACCCCGCCATGTTCTCCGCAGCGGTCAACGTCATCGCTGCAACCGGCTCGGCAGAAGACTTTGAGACGTTCCTTGACCTCTTCACCAACGCCGAATCACCGCAGGATATGCAGCGATACCTCTACTCCCTCGCTGACTTTCCATCCGCAGCACTCGGCCAGCGCCTCGCCGAAATGACCCTGACCGATGACATCCGAAGCCAGAACGGCCCCTACGTGCTGCTGCGCCTTCTCAGCAACCGTCAAGCCGGCTGGCCGGTGTGGGAATTCATCAGCGGACACTGGGACGAACTCCTCGAAAAGTTCCCAAGCAACAGCATCTCGCGCATGCTCGGAGGCATCACCGCCATATCGAAACCGGACGAAGCACTAAGGGTGAGCCAATTCCTCGCCGACCATCAGATAGCACAGGGCAAAAAAGTTATCGATCAACATCTCGAGCGGCAACGGGTTCAAATCGCCTTCCGCGAACGGCTTGTCGACGGTTCGCTCTCGCTCTAACGATCTTCACAGAACCCACACCACGTCCCTCTCGGAAAGGTTCAGACTAAGAACCGTGCGCCGCCATCCCCCCATTTCGATTCCTCGCAACCTCGAAGCATTCGCCGTCGAACCCGACGCCGCTCAGGTTGCGTGGCGCGGACTCCCAAGCGGACCGATCGAGTTTTCCTGCGCCGATACCAGCCTGACGTTTCAGTCCGACGGCGGCCCTGGCGCAGTTAGCCTTGACCATCTCCCTCCAAACTCGAAGCTCACCATCCGAGTCACGCCAAGTAGCGGGTCGACTCACGAGCTGCCTATTACGACGCCAGCGCCGCCCCCCGGCGAACGGCTGGCCCGCTTCGCCACGATGTCGGACCTCCACCTCGGAAGCACCAAGTTCGGACTGGTGAAAAAACTCCGGGAGAAAAACGCCGAAATCCCCCACCCCATGCGATGTGCCGTTGCGGCCGGGAACGAGGCCCAAGCTTGGGGCGCCGAGCAACTCATTCTCAAAGGCGACCTCACCCATCACACCCGGGCCGATGAGTGGCCCCAGCTCGAAGAGCTCGTCCGAGGCTTTCAGGTTCCGTATCTTTTCACGCTTGGGAACCACGACCGCCAACCAAAGAAGAAGGGAATCGACACCGATAAGGGTCTGGCAAACGCCGGGCTCGACTTCTCCCCGGTCGATTCCATCGATCTCCCCGGCATTCGTATCGTCGTCGCCGACACGACAATCCCCACAAAGGGTCACGGCCAGACTTCGAAGATCACCGACGAAGTCGTTGGGCTCCTTAGCTCGAGCGACACGCCAGTCTTTCTCGGTATCCATCACCACTTCGAGCAGTTCGTGCTGCCGTGGTTTTGGCCACCGGGCATTCCCACCTGGGAAGGTCTGCCATTCCTCAAAGCCATCCGCGCCGCGAATCATCGCCTCATGGTGAGCTGTGGGCACACGCACCGAAACCGGGCCTATACCCGCAAAGGTGTTTTGATCTCTGAAGTTGCCTCGCCGAAAGACTTCCCGGGCGTTTGGGCGGGCTACACGGTGTACGAAGGCGGGATCGCACAAACCGTGCGACGAGTCGCCACTCCCTCGGCTATCGCCTGGACCGACAACACCCGCAAAGCCGTTGGTGGAATTTGGTCGATGTGGGCGCCTGGTTATCTCGATCAGCGGTGTTTCTCGCACCCCTGGGAGTAACGCTCGCACCCGAAATCAGGGAAGCCAGCGACAACAGAGAGCCCGCTAGCCCAAAGTGAGTTCGTACGCACCGGTGCTGTCGAGCACCGTCAGCGACACCGAACGATTGGTGGTTCCGTCGTCGGCCAAACAATCGATAACCATGCCGACCTGCAGCACTCGAAGCGGCGGTTCGCCACAATCGACACTGGTGGCGACACCGAGTTCAAACTCGAACCGTTCGCCAAGCTTCTCGGCAGCAGTAGCAACATCGAAGAGCGGTTCCTGAAGCTCAGCGTTGATCGCACCTTCATCGTTGGTCTGCTCAACATGAATCGTGACGGGTTCGCCATCGACCAGCGCGGTGCATTCGGCTTCGATCCCGACTCCGACCTCGATGGGAGATGGACAATCCAGATCGGTAAGAAGGCCCGGGTATTCGGCCAGCACACTGCTCTCGATCTCTTCGAGCAAAAGAACCGGGTCGATCTCGTTCGCTCCGCACCCAACAGCGGCGAGCGACAGAATCACGGCGGCGGCAAAGAAGGTTCGAAGTCGTGTCATGAGTCGACGGTTGCGAGTGCTTCGTCCCATGACATCCCTTCCTCAATTCTCATCCGGTACTGCATGACGTGACGAGGCCGGTTCATGCCGAACACCCCGGTGAGCTTGTCATCTCGGCCGAAGATAACGGCAAAACGCCGCTCGTCCATTGATCCGGTGACCAACATTGCATCGTCGGTGGATCGAGGGCGGCCAGCCATTTGAATTTTGCGATCGTATTGATCGCTCCAGAACCACGGGATGGGTTCGTAGTGGACGGCATCGTCGTCGGTGCTTAGGAGCCGACGAGCGGCGAAGCCGGCCTGGTCGACAGCGTTCTCCCAATGCTCGACCCGCATGACCTCATCGAAGCGGCGGTTGTGCCAACGGGCGATATCGCCTGCAGCGGTAACGCCAGGAGCGGCAAGACACGTTGTATCGCAGACCACGCCGTTATCGATCGTGAGACCCGAACCTTCGAGCCACTCGGTATTGGGAATAACACCAATACCCACGACGACGAGATCGGTTTCGACTTCGGAGCCGTCGGTGAGAACAACCGTGATGACCGGGGCGGTGCCGCGGCCGTTTCCAGAACCGCTGGTCTCAAGTCGGTCAACACCAACCCCGCACCGGAGGTCGACGCCCTGATCGGTTTGGATATCGCCACAAAGCATGCCGATGTCTTCGCCCAGCACTCTGGCCATTGGGTAGGCCAACGATTCGATGAGTACGACCTCGACTCCCTTTCCTCGAAGGGTTGCGGCAACCTCGGCGCCGATGAATCCGGCACCGATAACCACAACTCGCTTTGCTCCGGCGTCGACCGCCGCCGCGATGGCAGCTGCATCGTCGGTGGTACGCAAGGTATGCACACCAACCATCGTCTCGGTGCCGGGGAGCGTTCGCGCTCGGGCACCGCTGGCAATGAGAAGTCCATCGACAAGTTCGGTGTTCTCGCCGTTCGGCCCAACTGTCTGCAACTCACGGGATGCGAGATCGAACCCGATTGCCGAGGTGCTTAGCCGAACATCGAGGTCGAGTTCGGTGATCTTCTCGGTCGTGGTGAGCTGAATCCGCTCGATATCCCAATCGCCAGCCAGCACCTGTTTGGAAAGCGGCGGACGGTCGTAGGGAAGATGGGCCTCGGCCCCGATCAACGAGATTGGGCCACTGAAGTTGGCCTTGCGGAGCGCTTCGGCTCCGCGAATGCCGGCCAGTGATGCACCAACGATTGTTATCGATTCAACCATGAGCGTGAGGCTCGTCCGCAGCGATGCGGACCGCCATAACTACTCGCTGTCTTCGATTTTGATTGCTTGCTTGGGGCAGCGCGCCACGGCGTCCTCGAGAACCTCGCGCTGGTCAGCAGCAGGAGTCTCGTTGAGCACGTACAAGAAGTCGTCATCTCGGACTTCAAAGACGTCAGGGGCAATCTGCATGCACACTGCATTGCTTTCACACAGGTCGTAGTCGACGACGATTTTCATTGAAGGGCCTCCAGGCATTTCGAACAGCTATTTCGAAGAGTGTCAGCTTAGCCGCCAACCAGCCAACCGGCCTGCCAGCACCCCCAGTACTTCCAATACTTCCAAACAGCGAATACCTCAATCATCGACGCTGGCGCGCCGATAACAACGACGACCCTTCTCTTGAAGGCTCACTCGTTCACCTCCTCTGAGACTTTCCTCAGACTTCCCCCCAAGATTTCCCCCAGATCAGGAACCGGTTATGTACGCGTCCCCCCGGCAACAAACGAGACAAACCAGCAGCGCACGCACTGCAGTCGTTGTCACGGCACTCGCAACTCTTCTTGCGATTTTTGGACTGGTCCCTACCGGCTCGGCGCAGGAAACCCACGACCGAGAAATCAGCGCTGTGCACAGCGACGCTCAGGTAAACGAGCGAGCGACGTCGGTCATCCGAGGAACCGTCACCGGCATCAGCACCATCGAGACTCGCGATGGCCGAGTATTCAGCATCTCGACCATCACCATCGACGAAACACTCCAAGGTCCAGTCCGTACGAAAATTCGGGTCCTTACCGAGGGTGGTCGAGCCGAAGACGGAACAGGACAGTCCTCCTCAGCTCAAGCCCACCTCAGTGGCGGACTGCGCTACCAACTACACCTCGTTGAACTTCCAGACACGATCACCAGCGAGGTCGGCATCACCGACCTGGATGAGATCTTCGGCGTTGTCGGCCACGACGGAGCGATCCACCTTGCGTTTGACTCCGGCGGCTTCGAATCGGCGCACTCCGATGCAAGCAGTGACTTTGTCACCGCTGTCTACAAGTGGTCGGAATCGGCATCGGGCAACATCCCCATTTCAATCAACGAGGGCAGCGCGCCAGTCGCCGGAGCGGCAAACGCTCTCCTCGACGGACTAAACGCGTGGATCGACCAGTCGGGGCCGGTCAACCTCAAGTTCAACTTCACCGGAACAACCACCACGGCTGAACGCGTGTTCGACGGCGAAAACGTCATCTTCTGGGGAGCAACCCCGAACCCCGCCGACACCTACCTAGCCCGCACCACCGTCTGGTACACCTCTTCGGGCGAAGCGGTTGAGGTAGATATGCAGTTCAACACCGACTACCTGTGGGCCACCGGCGCCGCTAGCGGTCGCTACGACATCCAGTCGGTCGCTACCCACGAAGCCGGACACGGCATCGGACTCAACCACGTCCAGGTCGTCACCGAGGTGATGTACCCGTCGCAATCGTCGAACTCAACCAAACGGACTCTGGGTTCGGGCGACCTCAACGGCGTCGAATCGCTCTACGGCTCCGGCTGTAACGGTCTTCGCCCCACCATCATCGGCACGTCTGGCAACGACACCCTTATCGGTACCGCCGGCAACGACGTGATCATGGGCGGAAACGGTGACGACGTTATTTCCGGGCTCGGTGGCGACGACATCATCTGCGGCGCCGGAGGCCAAGACGAGATCTTCGGCGGCGGCGGCAACGACACCATCACCGGCGGCGACGGCAACGACAAGCTCTACGGCGGCGACGGCAACGACGCCATCGACGGCGACGCAGGCAAAGACTCCATCCGAAGCGAAGACGGCGACGACATCGTGCACGGCGGCGACGGCGACGACAACATCAAAAGCGGATCTGGCGCCGACACTATCTATGGCGACGCCGGCAATGACACCATCCGTGGGAACGCCGGCGACGACACGATCTATGGCAACGGCGGCATCGACAACCTTGCTGGCGACGACGGCGACGATTACCTCGACGGCGGCGCAGACGCCGACCGCGTTGGCGGTGGCGCTGGGAACGACGAAGTCCATGGCGGCGACGGGAACGACAACGTGCAGGGACGTCCGGGTAACGACATCGTGTACGGCGACGCTGGCGACGACACCCTGTCGGGAAACAACGGCGATGACACCCTCCTCGGCGGCATTGGCGACGACTTTGGCAACGGTGGCGGCAAGAGCGACACCGTCTACGGCGGCGAAGGCAACGACCACATTTCGGGCGGAACCGGAAACGACATCGTGTACGGAAACCTTGGCGATGACATCGTGAAGGGTGCGTCCGGCAACGACGAAGTTTACGGCGAAACCGGAAACGACATCGTCGAAGGCGGCAAGGGCAACGACCTCTTGTTCGGCGGGCTGGGCAACGACACTCTCAACGGCGGCGAAGGCTTCGACACCCTCAACGACACCTCGGGCACCAACACGCTCGATGGCGGCGCCGAGTCCGACACGTGCACCGCCGGCGGCGACAACTGCGAACTCTTCGCGTGACCTCTGGTCGCCTCTAGGGTTTCTTTATGGAACTTCGGGCTACTGCTTATTCGGTCGACTCTGGGATTGCGACGATCATGTTGTCTCGGCCGCACCGCCACAACGCGTGGACCGGCCGGATGCACACCGAGTACCGGCATCTTCTGAACGAAGCCGAGCACGACCATGACGTGCGCAGCATCATCGTTACCGGCGACCCCGCCGGAAAGGCCTTCTGCGTCGGCGGCGATAGCGAGGCGCTTGCGACCCACGTGGAAAAGGGCGGCTACGACCCAGGCACACCCGACCCGCTGGCCGAACCGGGCTTCGGTGTCGCTCCCGAATTCGACAACATGTTCGTGCATCAGTTCGGCATGACGAAACCGATCATTGCTGCGGTCAATGGGTCGGCGGCCGGCGTGGGGCTCGCCGTGGCCTGTTTCGCCGATATGCGCTTTCTTGCCACCGATGCCACGTACACCTGCGCCCACGGTCGCATTGGCTTAGCAGCCGAATACGGGCTTGCGTGGCAACTTCCACGACTCATTGGTCTCACCAACGCCACCGACCTGCTCGTTAGTAGTCGCAAGTTCGGCGGTGACGAAGCAGCAGCGGCGGGCCTTGCTACTGGCGCCGCTCCGAAAGGCGAGGTACTGAGCGCCGCACGAACGTACGCCCGGGAGCTTGGAGCCAACACCAGCCGAGCATCGGTGGCCGAAACCAAACGTCTCCTCTACATGGACCTCCACCGCAGCGCCGCCGAGGCGGTGGCCGACGCCAACGTGGTGCTCGACAACCTCACGCGCGACCCCGACTACGCCGAGGGAATCAGCGCGCTCCGCGAAGGGCGCCCGCCAGAATTTTCGTAGCCGAGTTCCAAGGTTTCTCGCCACCGATCTCCACTCCGGACTAGGCGCGCCGAACACTGGTCGGGTTGACTCAGTTTGTGTACCCGGTGCTGATCGAAGGACCACGAATCTCGCTTCGTGAGCTCGACGCCGCTGACACGGCCGCGGTCCTAGCAGCGACTGCCGATACCGAAGCCACCCGCCACCTGCCGTTCCAGCCAATGGACGATGTCGAGGTCGAGATTTACCTCACCGAGCTCATCGACGCGGCAACCGATCCCGAGCGTTTCCTGTATCCCCTCGCCATCGTTCGCAGCGAAGACAACCAGCTAATGGGCCTTGCCCAGCTCGGAATCGAGAGCTTCTTGCATCGTCGCGCCGAGCTCGGTTATCTCCTCGGTTCGCCTTACTGGGGTCAGGGGTTCGGAGGCGAAGCCGTCAACCTCATCACCGACTTTGGTTTCGACCACCTAGGGCTGAAACGTATCTACGCCGTGGCCGCGGCCCGCAACGAAGCATCGAGAAGGCTGCTCGAGGCACAGGGGTTCGACAAAGAGGGCACGCTTCGCGATCATCTCCTCCTCGGCAACGCGTGGGTCGATGGCGATATCTTTGCCCGGGTTTCGCAAGGGACGAACACAGAAGAGCCCGCAACAACCTAACGATCGTAAGAAAAACGCTCGGATTGCTTCAGCGTCGGTGGACTTCTGCCGATGTAGTACCTATGAGTGGTCCGACTGACAGCAACGATCCAAGCAAGGTTCTGAGCTACCTCGCGAACCGCCTCGCCGATGAAACAGACGACGATGCGCTCGCCAAGGTCTTTGACCTCGACGAATATCGCCGGATTCGCGCTCGCAACAAACTGGCCGATGTCACCGAGATCACCGTGGCAAGCCACGAGTTCGACGACGACCTCGACCCGGTCTCCTAGCACCTGCCCGTTCGCAAATAGAGCCGTTCGCAGATAGAGCCCTTCGCAAATAGAGCCCTTCGCAAATAGAGCCCTTCGCAAATAGAGCCGTCCGCTAACTTCGCAGTATGGCTTCTGAACTGTCGTCATCGACATCGCGCCCGACCTCACCTCCACAGCTCTCGACGCTCACTCCGCGTCAAGCCGAGCGTCGTGATCGAGTCGTGCTAGCTGCGCTCGGCCTGGCAGCAGAAGGCGGTTACGACTCGGTGCAGATGCGGGCCGTTGCCGAGCGGTCAGAGGTCGCGATCGGCACGGTGTATCACTACTTCTCGTCGAAGGATCATCTTCTTGCATCAGCCTTGCTGATGCTGAACCGCCAGCAGGCCGACCAAGTGGCCAAAAATCCGCCAACGGGCGACACCACGCTTGCGCGTATGCGCGATCTACTCGGACGGATGACTGACGAGATGGGTCGGAATCCTCAGGTCTCCGCCGCGTTAATGAATGGTTTCACCACACCTTGCGAAGAGAACATCGCGGTCGAACAAACCATTGGCGAGATCACACAAACGATGCTCAGTACGGCGTTTCCCCACGATCACGATGAGCAGCATCGAGACGTCGTCATTCGCACGATCGAACACGTCTGGTACTCGGGGTTGATTGCGTTCGTGAACGGATGGATGCCGCTCGAGCAGGCCACCACCGAACTCGACAACGCCGTAGCGCTGCTTCTCGCCGATCTCCCCTAGCTGGTTAACGAACGAGCTCGGCCATTACGTCGAGTTGGGCGCTGGTCGGTTGACCAGCCACTCGACTCTTGGTTTCTGAGCCAACCAAGAGTGTCGCGAATGCTTCGGCGAAATCGCCGGCGCCAGTATCGAAGTCATACGAGTCGCCCTGGGGCCACCAGTAGACGGTGTCGCTGATACCACGCACCTCACGCCACCGGGCCCGGTCGGCGTCAGAGTTCAGTTCGATGTCGGCAACGTGGCCAAACTCGTGGGCGAGTACTCGTGCCAGGTATGCCGGGTCGTCGCCGGGACGCACATACATTTCGATGACTTTGCGATCGGGAAACGTGAGCGCTCGAACCCCACTCTTCGAGTCGGCCCATATCAACGTCCACGTCGGGAACTTCTCACGCCACGGGTAGTTCAGAAGTTCTTCGGCTTGCTCGCCAGCCGACTTGGGAGCTGGAGCAACCGTGGTCGTGGTGCTGGTCGATGTTGAGGTGCTGGTCGATGTTGAAGTACTGGTCGATGTCGACGTGGTTGGAGCGGGAGTAACCGTTGAGGGGATAACGGTGATCGGGGCAACCGTCGTTGGGAGAACCGTTGTTGGAAGAACCGTGCTCGATGAAGCGACAACCGGCCGCTCCTCGGTGACGCCGAGGACCGAAGAGGCAGACACTGACGCATCGGCGGCGGGGGTGCTGTCGACACCGCTCACCACAGCGCCGAGAAGGAAGCCACTTACCAGCGCCAGAATGGCCATCGCGGCGAACCGAGTACGTTCACGAGAGGGTGGGGTGGTGTGGGGCACAAACCGAGTTTGGGATGCCAGAGGGTGGCGCGACAAGTGCAGAACGATCCATTGACAAGAGCCGCTCTGGAGGCGTGGTCCCGATCTCTAGGCCATTCGAACTAGCGCGATGGCATCCTTGCCACTATCCATGCTCCATGAAGTACGACGCGAGCCTGCAATCCAGTTTGACGGAAACACCCGACCGGGTCCGAGCCTTGGAAGAGCTTGGGTTCGATGGTTGCTTTACCTTCGAGGGCCAAACCGACCCGTTCTATCCGCTGCTTTTGGCGGCCGAGCACAGCACTCTCGACCTTTACACCAACGTGGCCATCGCGTTTCCGCGCAGCCCCATGCACCTGGCGTATCAATCCTTCGACCTGCAGCGGTTCTCGAACGGCCGGTTCATTCTCGGCATCGGATCGCAAATCCAGCCCCACATCGAGCGCCGGTATTCATCGGTTTGGGGCAAGCCGGTTCGCCACATGCGCGAACTCATTACGGCCACGAAGGCCATCTTTGACCAGTGGCAGCATGGAACGCCCCTCGACTTTTCTGGCGAGTACTACAACTTCAACCTCCTCCCGCCCATTTTCGATCCCGGCCCGCTCGACTGCGGATTGCCGCCGATTTGGGTCGGAGCGCTCGGACCAAAGATGACCCAGATGGTCGCCGAGGTTGCCGACGGCATATTGATTCACCCGTTCCACACCGAGAAGTTCGTTCGGGAACATACCGTTCCCAATGTGCAGCGGGGTCTCGACGCCAGTGGCCGGTCGCTCGATGATTTGAGCTTTGGCATCGACGTGATGATCGGCGTCTATCGCACCGAGGAAGAAAAAGAAGTCGCCGAGCGAGGCTGCCGGTTCAACCTTGGGTTCTATGGTTCGACGCCTGCCTACCGGGTGACCCTCGATGCCCACGACTGGGGCGATCTACAGCCCAAGCTTCGCACGCTCACGAAAGAGGGCCGCTGGGATGAGCTCGGCGACCTCATCGATGACGAGGTCATGAGCACTATCGCGGTCATCGGCACGCCAGCCGAGGTCGCCGACCAGCTCCACGAGCGATACGGCGACCTAGCAAATCGGCTCGGCTTCAGCATGCCCTACGCAACAAACGACGAAACCGTCGCAGAGCTACTAAAAGAGCTAAAGGCCCGCAAGTAACTCAAACGAACAGCGACGCGAGCGCCGAAAAAATGCCTAGGGGATGTTTGGCGCAGCCAAACTCCCTAAGCGAACGAAGTGAGCGACGGGAACGAAGTGAGCGACGGAAACGTTAAGACAGAAGTTCGGCGATGCGGTCTTTGGGACGGCCGATGATGGCCTTCTTGCCCTTTACGACGATTGGTCGCTGGAGGAGCGCTTTGTGCTTCTCCAAGATGTCGACGACGGCCTCGGGATTTCCGACGTAGTCGTCGGCGTTCAGTTCAAGTTTCTTGAACTTGGAGTCCTTGCGGACCAGGTCTTCAACCGGATCGACGAGAATTTTGACGAGCTTTTCGAGTGCAGCGCGATCGGGTGGCTCTTTCATGTAGAGCACTACGTCGGCTTCGACTCCAAGATCCTCGGCGACCGCCAAGGCATTCTTTGAAGAGCCTCAATGAGGATTGTGATAGATCGTTACGTCAGCCATGGCCACTAATCCAGCAGCTTAGCGAAACCGACGCAAACCCTACCGGGACCGTTTAGAGCGACCAGTCGACGGAATCGGGCTGAGGCCTGGGTGGAGCCTGGCTTGGCGCCTCAGCGGGAGGTGGCGGCTCTGGGGCCTCTGTAGCGGGCGGGTGCTCACCAGCGGAGGAAGGCGGAGTGGCTGGCGCAGAATGCGCCGGAGCAGCGGGCGCCGGCGGCTTCGGCAGGCGGGCCTCTTCGATGGGGATCTGGGGGTCCGAGGAGATGACCGGAACGGTTCGTCCCGACAATGTCGATGGCAAAACCGGACCTCGCTGCACCTGTGGTATCTCGACCCCGGGGAAAGGCATGCCGCCGGCGCCATTCGTGGCGTCGTCACCCGCGCCACCTACACCGAGTCTCGGCGAACCGTCCGACTCGATACCCACGACTTCAGGGTAGGCAGCAAGCAGTCCTGGGTCGATCAGGTCAGCGCAGACGCCTGCGAGGAGCGCCATGTCGCACATGTCTGAGGACTTGATCTCATTCGCGAAAAGCAGCAACTGGTTTCCGCGTACCTCAAGGCCGAACTGGCCGCCGGTACGCACGAGCATCTTGATGAGGCCCGGGTTCAGAAATTGTTGGGCGAAGTCTTTGTCGTCGGAGCGAACCCGGTACATCGACATGAAGATCTGGTCGAGGCCAGAAACCGCGTCTTCGGACGGAAGCCGTGACGCCGAACTGACATGCCAGGTGTGTGGTTGGATGACGACGTTCCGCAGGAACGCCTGAAGGCTGATCGTCGCGGCTGCTCCGAAAACATCGAGATACTCAACCTCGCGCCCGACAGCGGCGCCACCGATGGTGTTTGGGTCGCCGCGACGTCGACGATGTTTCTTTCCGTCTGGGGATTTGTACAGCTCAAACTCGTTGATGAGCTGGTAGTCGAACGCATGGACACGTCGGCCGTCGGGTCGTTTCTTGCTCACCACCGAGGTCGCTTCGAAACCGGTGGATTCCATGAAGACGTCAAACCGGAGGGCTTTCAGCGTTCGCGATCCACGTTCAGCAAAGTCGAAGTCCTGTTTCCCGGCCGAGGCACGAATCTCTCGCCCGCGCCCCCGGCTCCGCTCCCACGCTTTCAGTCCAGCCAGCACGAACGCCGCTATCCCGAGCGCAAGAAAGATCCCGATGAGGAGCGCGGAAGGTCCACCGGACGACTTCGAAAATTCGTCAGTGGCCTGGAATGCGAAAAGCTCGCTTGGGCTCACCCGTAGCCGGGCGAGGGAATACATACATTCCCTATCGGCACCCCACATGCATGCTGAAGGTTATGTCAAAATCCTCGCCACTCTGGCGAACGGCGTTCGCGGAAGCTCGCGATTCCTTCAGCGGCATCGAGACTGTTCATGTTGAGTTCAACGGCCCAAGACTCTTCGTCGGCGATGGTCTGGCGATCGACGTCTAGCGAGCGATTAATAAGCCACTTGGTAAGCATGAACGACTTGGTCGGCCCGGCAGCGAGACGCTCGGCCCATTCTTTTGCCGTCGCTTGGAGTTCGGCACGCGGCACCACTTTGTTGCAGAGACCGAGCTCGAGTGCCATGGGTGCCGGGATGTCCTCGGCGAAGAACATCAGCTCCTTGGCTTTCATGGGCCCCACAAGCCGAGGAAGGATCCACGCTCCGAGCGCATCTGGCACCAACCCTCTACGGGCGAACACCTCGATGAGCTTCGCTTCCTCGGCCATAATGACGAGGTCGCACAACAGGGCAAGATGTGCTCCCATCCCGGCAGCGGTGCCGTTGACCACGGCGATGATCGGGACATCGGCGTCGAGGATTGCCGGCATCAGCGTGTGTTGGCCACGCAGCATCATCCGCCGCGCCTCCCCCACCGAACTCTCCGGTGCTCCCTCGGGGCGAGGGGGCCGGTCGCGGTCCATTGAAATATCGGCTCCCGGACAGAACATCTTGTCGCCGGCGGCGGTGATAACCGCGGCCCGAACCTCAAGGTTGCCGTTGAGTCCTTCGACAAGGTCACGGATTCGATCACGATGGACCGGAGCGAGGGCGTTCCCCCGCTCCGGCCGGTTTATCGTGATCCACGCGACGTTGTTCTCAATCCTGAATTGGATCTCGTCCTCGAGGGACGGCGTTTCAGGGGTCGTGTCTTGGGATGGTGTGTCGTCTGCCATCCGTGCATTCTCGCACTAGACGGCGTCGGCACCCATTTCACCGGTGCGAATTCGGGTGAGGGAACCAACATCGGTTACCCATACTTTGCCGTCGCCGATCTTTTCGGTCCGAGCGGCGTTGACGATCGTATCCACGGCCTGGTCAGCGGCTCCATCGTCGACGACGATCTCGACCCGGGTCTTTGGG
>CALGZB010000267.1 GCA_937934655.1 uncultured Acidimicrobiales bacterium
TCGCCAAAGCTGGCGGCCCGGTCGGTATCGTGAGCCGTTCTGGAACACTTACCTACCAAGCGCTCTATGAGCTCCAGCAAAAAGACATTGGTGTAACCACCTGTGTCGGCATTGGTGGCGACCCCGTGCCTGGCACGAGCTTCATCGACTGCCTCGCAGCGTTCGAAGCAGACCCCGAAACCAAGGCGATCATGATGATCGGTGAGATCGGTGGCTCGGCCGAAGAAGAGGCCGCGCAGTTCATCAAGGACCACGTCACAAAGCCCGTCTCGAGCTACGTGGCTGGCGTTACCGCCCCTCCCGGCAAGAAGATGGGCCATGCTGGCGCCATCGTGTCGGGCGGGAAGGGAACCGCCGACGCCAAGATGGAAGCGCTTCGCGACGCCGGTGTGAAGGTTGGGCTCAACCCCACCGAAGCCGGTGAGCTTATGGCGGAAATCGTCGCTGGTCTGTAGACCACTTCTCCACCTCTCCACCTCTCCACCTCTCCACCTAGCAATCCAGCAATCTCTAAATCTGCCACCTTCGACGCTCAAGGCGTTGAGGGTGGCAGTGTGGGTTTTGATGACCCCGTTTGCCGGTAGCCGGACAGTACTCTTAGCGGCGTGATTCGCCCCCCACTGTTGTCTGTCGTGCTCGCCGCCTTTTTGGTTCTGGCAGGTTGTGCCGGGCAGCGGCCAACCTTCAGCAATGAGCCTGTTGTCGAGGGTGCTTCCGTAGAAACCGTCGAGCAGGCCGATGTTGATCAAACCGCCGCCAACGGCGAACGAGCAACCGAACTTCCGCTCGACGACGCCGGCTCTGCTGTTGAGATCGACCCTGGCTCCCCGCCGGCGACGCTTGCTGGCCGGTCTCCTCAGGCCACCGCTCCTCCGGCCGCTGCCTTTTCGGTCGTCGAAGGGCTCCCGGAGTTGGTCGACGATGGAGTTGCCCGTGCGCTGCGCACGCCTTCGGGTGTCGTGGTCGAGGTACTAAGCGAAGTCGATGGCGGCTACCTCGTGCTCACTCCATGTGCCAACGAAGTTGTGGTGGCCAGCGGCGAGCCAATCGAGTCGGCTCATGTTGTTCTCGATCCTGGACATGGTGGCTCCGAGCCCGGTGCGGTCGGTCCACAAGGAAGTCGAGAGTCGCAGATTAATCTTGCCGTCGCCGAACGGGTTGAGGCCCTCCTCACCGAGGCCGGGGTGTCGGTGGTTATGACCCGTTCCGCCGACTATCGCATTTCGATCCTTTCGCGCACCGCCATCGCCAACGCCTTGCAGCCGCAGGCGTTTGTGTCGATCCATCACAACGCTGCTCCCGACGGTCCAGCGGGTGAGCCGGGCGCCGAAACCTACTACCAGCACCTCGATCCAGAATCGAAGCGGCTCGCCGGGCTGATTTACGAAGAAGCGCTTGTCGATTTCTCCCAGATCGATATCGAGTGGGCAGGCGATACCGACGCCGGCGTCAAGTATCGAAAGGGCGAGAGTGGCGACGACTATTACGGCGTTCTCCGTCGTTCGGCCGGTGTGCCTGCAACCCTCACCGAACTGCTGTACCTCTCCAACGCACCAGAGGAAGCGCTGCTTCTCACACCAGCGTTTCAACAGGTAGAGGCCGAGGCGATTACCCGGGCCATTCTTCGGTATCTCACGACCGACGATCTTGGGTCGGGCTTTGTCGAGGCATACCCCCGCACTGCTCCGGCCGGTGGCGGTGGTGGCACAAGCAACTGTGTCGATCCCGCCTTCGAGTAGTTCGTCTGAGCGTCGGCCGCGGTCTGCAACTGATGCAGCCCGAGCGATGAACCTCGCCGGCCGGCCAGCTAGGTTCGACCTGTGCGCATCGCAGTACTCGCTTCAGGCAGCGGCACCATTCTCGAGGCAATTCTGGCGGCTGACTTGCCCGTCGAGCTGGTCCTAACCGACCGTCCTTGTCGGGCGCTTCAGGTCGGCACCGACTCTGGCGTGCTCTCGGTAGCCATAGAGCGTGAGAGCTTCGGCCCCGACTTCGATCGAGACGGGTTCACGCAACAAGTTGTCGAACAACTCGATGCCTTCGATATCGAACTGGTCGTTATGGCCGGGTTCGGCACGATTCTGGGCCAGCCGATTTACGACGCCTACGCCGGCTGGGTCATCAACACTCACCCGGCGCTTCTGCCTTCCTTCAAGGGTTGGCACGGTGTTCGTGATGCTCTCGAATACGGCGTAAAGGTCACCGGCTGCACCGTGCATGTGGCCACCCTGGCGGTCGATGATGGGCCGATCCTCGCCCAAGAGGTGGTGCGGGTTGAGGACGATGACACCGAGTCATCGCTTCACGAGCGCATCAAGGTCGTCGAGCGAGAGCTCTATATCGAAACAATCCAACGCATCGTTGCCTCAGGCACCGTCATCTAGCGACTATCAAGTAACCAAGCGGAGAGAACCATGACAAACACCACCAGCACCAAGCGTGCCCTTCTGTCGGTGTATGACAAGAGCGGCATCGTCGAACTCGCCCAAGGTCTACACGACCTCGGGTGGGAGCTCATTTCCAGCGGAGGCACCGCTGGTCGGATCGCCGAAGCGGGCATCCCCGTGATCGACGTTGCCGACTACACCGGTTCGCCCATCATGCTGGGGCATCGGGTGGTCACCCTGCATCCACGAATTCATGGCGGGATCCTGGCCGATCGGGACGATCCCCAACATCAGGCCGACCTTGCAGCGAACGACATCGAACCCATCGACTTAGTCGTCGGTAACCTCTATCCCTTTGGGTCGAGCGTCGGCGACTTTGAGCATTCGTCTTCCGCCTCGGCGCCCGAAGAACTCATCGACATCGGCGGGCCCACCATGGTGCGTGCTGCGGCAAAGAACCATGCCTTTGTCGGGGTTGTCGTCGACCCAAGCGCGTATGCGGGAGTACTCGAAGAGCTTCAGGAGCACGGCGAAATTCGGCCCGAGACTCGACGGACCTTGGCTCGCCACGCCTTTGCTCACACGGCGGCATACGACGCGTCCGTCGTTACGTGGTTCGATGCCTCCGACCCGGAACGCGGCGACGAACCATCGCTGCCCGACACGCTGCATCTTGCGCTGGAGAAGACTGGAGACCTTCGCTATGGCGAGAACCCGCATCAGGTCGGTGCTCGCTACAAGGCGATCGATGGCGGAGGTTGGTGGGATGCCGCCACACAGCACGGCGGCAAAGCAATGTCGTACCTCAACGTGTTCGATACCGAAGCCGCCCACCGGATGGTCTACGACTACTCGGCCCCCACCGTGGCGGTTATTAAACATGCGAACCCCTGCGGGCTCGCAAGCCACGACGACATCGCCACCGCGTACAAGCGGGCCCACGAGGGCGATCCGGTGTCGGCCTTCGGTGGCATCGTTGCGGTCAACCGCACGGTTCCGTTGGCGTTGGCTGAAGCACTCGGCGACGTGTTTACCGAGGTCATCGTGGCGCCGAGTTACGAGCCCGACGCGTTGACCAAACTCCTCGAGAAGAAGAACCTTCGAGTTCTGGAAGCACCGGCTCCCGGTTCGCCCGTCCTCGATATGCGGATGGTCGATGGCGGCCTCCTCGTGCAGACTGCCGATCGGTTCGTTACCAGCCGCACGGACTGGACGGTGGCTACCGACCGCGAACCCACCGAAGCCGAATGGCTCGATCTCGAGTTCGCTTGGAAGGTTGCCGCCCGCACCAACTCCAACACCATCGTGTTGGCGAAGGACCTTCAGGCCGTTGGCATCGGGGCGGGGCAACAGAACCGCCGAGATGCTGGCCGTATCGCCGCCGAGAAGGCCGATGGTCGTGCGGTCGGCGGAGCCTGCGCAAGCGATGCCTTCTTCCCGTTCAAGGACGGACTCGAAGCAGCGATCGCGGCCGGTGCGACCGCGGTTATCCAGCCAGGTGGCTCAATCCGCGACGATGAGGTCATCGAAGCCGCCAACGCAGCGGGCATGGCCATGGTCTTCACCAGCGAACGCCACTTCAAACACTAAAGAACCCAAAAAGTAAGAACGCGGGGTCAGACCCCGCGTTCTTACTTTTCAGTCGCTGTTCGGCCACGTACTGTCGGCCCATGACTTCTGCGGATGCTGACATCACTCTTTCCCGTCCTGCGGGCCACGGGCCGGTTCGGGCCTATGACTGGATCGATCACCACGCCACGCAGCGTCCGCGCAAGGAAGCAATCCGCGATCTGGGTAGTGGCCGAAGCTTCACCTACCCGGAACTCGACAGTCGGGTCGACGCGATGGCCGCCTACCTGGGTTCGCTGGGTATTGGACGAGGCGATCGGGTGGCGGTGCTGGCGCAGAACGGTGTCGAGTACTTCGACATTCAGTTTGCGTGTGCCCGTACCGGTTCGATCTGCGTGCTTCTTAACTGGCGGCTCACCGTGTCCGAGCTTGAGTTCATTATCAACGACAGTACGCCTGCCCTGCTCGTTCACGATGTGTCGTTCGCCGAGTCGGCGCTGGATCTCCAGAAGCGCTGCGCCATCGGCACACTCCTAGCTGTCGACAATGGGGGAGCCGATAGTGCCTACGAGCAGGCGATGAGCCAGTTCGCAGGCCAAAGCGTGGAGCGGGTCGAGCTCACCCACGATGATGTCATCACCATCATGTACACCTCGGGGACCACCGGGTTGCCGAAGGGGGCAATGATCACCCACGGCATGAACTTCTGGAACTGCGTCAACTTGGGTGGTCCAGCCGGTGTGGGGCTCGACACGGTGCACCTCAACGTCCTGCCGCTGTTTCATACCGGTGGGCTGAATTGTTACAGCAACCCGGTGCTCCATGGCGGCGGCACCGTAGTGATTCAGAAGGCCTTCGATCCGGGCGAGACCCTTGCGATTCTGGGCGATGAAGCACAGGGCATCACTCACTTCTTTGGCGTGCCCGCCCCTTATCAATTCATGATGCAGCATCCGGATTTCGAACAAACCGACCTCTCCCGTCTGCGAAACGCCGGGGTCGGAGGTGCGCCCTGCGCGTTGGCGATCCTCGAAGGTTGGAGCGAGCGCGGCGTCGATCTAGTGCAGGGCTTTGGTATGACTGAGACAAGTCCCGCCTGCATCTTCCTCGACCCGGGCGATTCGCTTCGCAAGATTGGGTCCACCGGCAAAGGGCTGCTCCATACCGAGTTTCGGATTGTGAACGACGCCGGTGCGGACTGCGCTGCCGACGAGGTGGGTGAACTCTGGGTCGCTGGTCCGCACATCACTCCGGGCTACTGGAATCGGCCCGAAGCTACCGCTGACGCCTTCGAGGGGCGATGGCTAAAGACCGGTGACGCGGCGCGAATCGACGATGAAGGTTTCGTCTACATCGTCGACCGTTGGAAGGACATGTACATCTCGGGTGGGGAGAATGTGTATCCGGCCGAGATTGAGAACGTGTTGTATCAACTTCCCGAGGTAGCCGAGGCGGCGATCATCGGAATTCCCGACGATCGATGGGGTGAAGCCGGCCTTGCTGTGCTCGTGATGAAACCCGGCGCCACGATCGATCGAGTCCACGTGCAAGAACACTGCGCCGCACAGCTCGCGAAGTTCAAGGTCCCAAGCGACATCGCCATCATCGACGAACTCCCAAGAAACGCAACCGGCAAAGTCCTAAAAAGAGAACTAAGAACCCAGTTCGTAAACAACGATTGAAGTTGGAACGCTAGGCAAGATTCGGCCGGGAGTTTCGCTACGCGAAACTCCGTTAGTGAGCGCAGCGAACGGCGGGAACGACCGCTACCAGGGGCGGTCGCCGACACCGCCGAAGCGGTTGTCCCAACCGCCTGGGGTTTCGGGCACGTTGTACTTGTCGTCCCATACCTTGTCGCGCACACCCTTTGCGCCTCGGACGATGAGGGCAACGAGTGCGCCGAAGACGAAGCCCCCGACGTGGGCCATCCAGGCGACGCCCTCATCGGGGCCGATGAAGAACTGCGATCCGAGCCAAACCACAAGCGGCACGATTGCGGGAAGCCGAACGAGCATCACCACAACAACGGTTCGAACCTTGGCTTTCGGAAACCACACGGCGTACGCACCCATCACTCCTGCAATGGCACCTGACGCGCCGATGACCGGCACGGTTGAGTCGATCTGCGCCGCCACATGGGCAATCGTGGCCACCACGCCGGCCGCAAGATAGAAGACGAGGTATTTGAGCCTTCCGACGTGGTCCTCGACGTTGTTGCCAAACACCCAGAGGAACAACATGTTGCCGCCTAGGTGCATCAAGCTGCCGTGCAGGAACATCGAGGTCACGAGGGCGAGAAAGACGTTCTTGGTCGGAAACGCCGTGGGTTCGCCGGCGGCGACCTGGTTGCTGTCACAGCCGGTCTGGTCCCCGGCCAGTGCATCGTTGATCTCGGCAGTGGTGAGTTGGCGGCCTTTAACGACCTCGCAAGGGACGGCAGCGTATTCGTAGCTGAAGTTGATGTCGTCCTGCACGCTGTTCTGAGGCTGGACCAAGAAGAACACGGCGGTGCAGATAATGATGAGCGCAATCGTTACAACTGCGGGCCGTTTGGTGGGGTTTTCGTCCCAAAGTGGAAACATTGTTATTCGACCCTACTTCGCGACGAGTCCCTCTCGCCGAAAAGGTCGATCCGAGCAATCATCGAAACCGGTGAGATCGGCAACAAAGCCCCGAAAACGCCGGTAGTGTGCCCCAGATGGCAGCACAGTTACTCGCCGGTGGTCCGGTGGCAGAGTCAATTCTTTCCGAAGTGAAGCAGCGCGTGGCCGCGCTCGAAGAGCGAGGCATTACGCCTGGGCTCGGCACCATTCTTGTCGGTGACGACGAGGCAAGCGCCGGGTATGTCCGCAAGAAGCATGAAACCTGCGAAGCGGTCGGCATCGACTCGATCAACGTCGTGATCCCCCAAAGCGGCGGACAGTCCGCGCTCATGGCTGCTGTTGACGAACTCAACAACAACCCGATGGTCGATGCGTACATCGTGCAGAGCCCTGTTCCCGATAACTTCGATTTCAACGCTGCCCTGAATGCAATGGATCCAGCCAAGGACGCCGATGGCCTTCATCCGCTGAACCTCGGCAAGCTCGTCTTGCAGCAGTCCGGCCCGGTGCCATGCACCCCGGCCGGTATCCAAGCCATGTTCGTGCACTACGGCATCGAAACAGCCGGCAAAAGCGTCGTTGTTGTAGGCCGTGGCCCAACGCTGGGTCGTCCGCTCTCGCTTCTCCTCACAACGAAGCAGAATGGCGCGAACGCTGCGGTTACTACGGTTCACACCGGCGTTGCCGATATTGCGTCCTACACACGCGAAGCCGACATCGTCGTCGCTGCGGTTGGTCAGCCGAACGCAATTACCGCCGACATGATCAAGCCCGGCGCTGTTGTTGTCAGCGGCGGAATCAGCTGGGAAGGGCGCAAGCTCCTTCCCGACGTCGACGAAGGTGTTGGAGAGATCGCCAGCTGGATCACTCCTCGTCTTGGTGGCGTCGGCCCCACAACTGTGGCGTTGCTTCTCCGCAACACCGTCGCCGCCGCCGAGGCTCACGCAGCAGGCTAAAACCGAAGCAGCAGGCCGCTTCTATGGCACTTGTCATAGAAACCTCAAGTGACCTGCACATTTGGCCGAAGCTCTCTACGTGGAGATTTCCGACGCCGAGTACCAGCGACTGCTTCATCGGTCGCGCCTTATGGACCTCGCCCAGGACATTCTTATCGTGCTCGACACCTCGGGGAACGTTCTCGATGTGAACGATGCTGCCGTGCGTATGCATGGCGGCAAGCTGGAGGACTTCTACGGGCGAGATGTGGCCCGTTTCCTTCACCCGAAGAGCGCCGAGGAAATGCTGAACGTCGCTCTTGCGATGTATGCAAAGGGCAAAGATAACAGCGACCGGATGCAACTGAAGGCGTTTCGCGCAGACGGATCTGAGGTCCACCTCGACCTTCACGTGAGCTGGTCCCAGGCCGAACAGAACTTCTATGTGGTCGAGCGCGACGTGTCTGAGTCGGTCTTGCGAACTCTCGAGCTCGAGCACTTGTCCGAGCAGCTCCGAAAGCTTTCGACCACCGACAATCTTGTCGAGCTGCCGAACCGCCTTGCCTTCGATCAGGCGATGCACGAGATCGAGCGGGACGATAGGCCGGCGGGTCTCGCCTTCATCGATATCAACGACTTCAAGGCGGTCAACGACTCCCTTGGCCACGGTGCCGGCGATGAGTTGCTGCGCCAGATCTCTGACCGACTCCGATCGGTGCTGCTCGAAGGCGAGTTTGTGGCTCGGATCGGCGGCGACGAGTTTGGCTACCTGATTCCAGCCATCGATGAAGTAGCGATGCAGCGACGCCTCGACGCGATCCGCCAGGCAACTAGAGGCGAGCTGAGTATTGCTGGCCGGCCCATTGGTGTCACGTGCGCCGTTGGCATGGTTTCGCGAGAATCTGGCGAGTCAGCCTCGAGCTGGATGGGTCGAGCTGACTCAGCCATGTACAAGACGAAGGCCGCAATGCGGAAGAAACGCAACGCCGCCTAGCGAGCAGTAACGCGGTGTCGTGGCAGTGCTAGACCGAAACGGTCTAGAGGCTTGCGAGTTTCGCGTTGAAGGTGGCGCTTGGACGCATAGCGGTCTCTGCCGCTTCGGCGTTGGGGTAGTAGTAGCCGCCAACATCCATGGGTTGGCCCTGGACGCTGTTGAGCTCGTCGACGATGGTGTCTTCGTTCTCGGCCAATGATTCGGCGAGCGGAGCAAACCGGGCGGCGAGATCGACGTCGGTGGTTTGTGTTGCCAACGCTTGCGCCCAATACAGCGCCAGATAGAAGTGGCTCCCGCGGTTGTCGAGCTCGTTCACTTTACGAGAAGGCGACCGGCGGTTTTCGAGAACCGCTTCGGTGGCTTGACCGAGCGTTTCGCCGAGCAGCGCAGCCGAGGGGTTCTCGGTAACTTCGGAGTAGTGCTCGAGCGACTCGGCAAGAGCGAGAAACTCACCCAAGCTGTCCCAACGAAGGTGGTTTTCGGCCTCGAACTGCTGCACGTGCTTTGGAGCCGAACCGCCAGCGCCGGTCTCAAAGAGGCCGCCACCCTTCATCAGCGGAACGATGGAAAGCATCTTGGCGCTGGTGCCGAGCTCAAGGATTGGAAAGAGGTCGGTGAGGTAGTCGCGAAGGACGTTACCGGTAACCGAGATGGTGTCGTCGCCAGCCTTGGTGCGGGCCAGCGTGAAGTCGGTGGCCTCGGCGACCGACATGATGCGGATGTCGAGGCCGTCGGTGGCTTCGTCGGCCAAGTAACGATTGACCTTCACAATGAGCTCGGCGTCATGAGCGCGGTTCTCGTCAAGCCAAAACACCGCAGGAGCCCCACTGGCGCGTGCCCGTCGCACAGCAAGCTGTACCCAATCCTTCACCGGAAGGTCTTTCACCTGGCACATCCGCCAGATGTCGCCGGTTTCGACGGTGTGTTCCATAACGACCACACCATCGTCGTCGATGACCTGCACGGTTCCGTCGGCTTCGATCTCGAAGGTCTTGTCGTGCGAGCCGTACTCTTCGGCCTTTTGAGCCATGAGCCCAACGTTGGGAACGGTGCCCATCGTGGTGGGGTCGAACGCACCGTTGGTCTTACAGAAGTCGATGGTGGCGCTGTACAGAGCGGCATAGCTCGAGTCGGGGATAACCGCTTTGGTGTCTTGTTGCTCGCCAGCGATGTTCCACATTTGGCCAGAGGTCCGAAGCATGGCTGGCATCGAGGCATCGATGATGACGTCGCTTGGAACGTGAAGGTTGGTGATGCCCTTGTCGGAGTTGACCATTGCGAGGTCGGGTCCGTTTTCGTAGGACGTGTTGATGTCGGCTTGCACCTGTTCGCGGAGTCCGTCGGGCATCGAGGCGACAGCCTCAAGTACGTTACCGAAACCGTTCTTGACGTCGGCGCCGGCCGCCTCGAGAGCATCGTTGTGGGTCGCAAAGAGATGAGCGAAGTAGGCCCGGACACCGTGACCGAAGATGATGGGGTCAGAGACCTTCATCATCGTTGCTTTCATGTGGAGCGAGAACAGCACACCTTGGGCCTTGGCGTCCGCTACTTGTTCGGTAAGGAACGAAACGAGAGCGTTCTTACTCATGTAGGTGCCGTCGATGACTTCACCTTCGAGAACTGGAACATCGTTGCGAAGCACGGTGACGGTGCCGTCGGAGGCGGTGTGCTCGATTCGAAGCGAACCGGCCTTGGCCATGGTGAGCGATTTTTCGTTGGCCTGGAAGTCGCCAGCGCCCATCGTGGCTACGTGGGTCTTGGACGAAGCCGACCATTCACCCATCGAGTGTGGGTTCTTCTTGGCGTAGTTCTTTACTGCGACTGGAGCACGGCGGTCGGAGTTTCCCTCGCGGAGTACCGGGTTGACGGCGCTTCCTTTGACCTTGTCGTAGCGAAGACGAATCTCGATCTCTTCGGGGGTTTGCGGGTCATCGGGGTGGTCGGGAATTGCATAGCCACTGGACTGAAGCTCTTCGATCGTGGCCTTGAGCTGGGGTACCGACGCGCTGATGTTGGGCAGCTTGATGATGTTCGCGCCAGGGTCATGGGTAAGGGCGCCGAGTTCAGCGAGGTCATCGCTGACTTGCTGCTCTGGCGTTAGGCGGTCGCTGAAGCCGCTCAGGATGCGGGCCGCCAGCGAAATATCGCGGGTCTCGACCGACACACCGCAAGCGTTTGCGAACGCCTGAACGATGGGAAGCAGCGAACGAGTGGCTAGTGCCGGGGCCTCGTCGGTGAGCGTGTAGATGATCGTTGAATCTGTTGCCATGAACGTCTCAGTAGTTTTCGGGATGGTGGGGCAGGCAGCCAAGAAACGCCAAAGCGCCGTGCTTCCCCACACATGTCTAGATAGTGATGCTACGAGATCGCAAGACTCTGTACTGACCTAGAGGCCCGAGAATTGCCGGTACAGGCGAAAAATGTGGGCTTTTTGGCCTCCGATTCGAGAAAACGGCTTCTTTGGAAGCGGTACGTGTCGCCTAGGTTGGTGCGAATGACCGCCCCCGCTTCTGTCGAAGCAGCTCCGAGAGTTCTAGCGCGCGGGTTCGCATTGATCGGGCGGTCGATGCGCGACCACCCGGTGCCACACGCGATATCGATCTTGGGCGCCTCGATGTGGTCGATTCTCACCGTGGGTCTGACCATCGCCCTTGGTCGAATCACCGATGATGTGATTCTTCCGAGCGCCAACCTTGGCGAAGATGTCTCGACCGCCGATCTGCGCAATGTTGCGTTCGTCCTGCTCGGCATTGGGTTGTTGCGCGGCGTCGCTGTGACGATCCGCCGCTACTTCATGGCGATGGCTGAAGGCCGAACCCAACGCACCTGGCGGGTCGCAATCCTCGGTCAGTACCTCGATCAGCCGGTGTCGTTTCATCGGAGTAGACCCACGGGTGAGCTCCTCGCCCACGCCGATGCCGATATCGCTGCTGCGACGTCGGTGCTCAAGCCGCTGGCTTTTGTGGCAAGTGTCGTTGTTCTCGTCATCGCATCGCTCCTCAGCCTGTTCCTGATCCACCCGCTGTTCTTTCTCATCGCAGCGGTGCTCTTCCCAACCCTTGCGACACTCAACCGTATTTACACCCGGCGGGTCGTTGGTCCGTCAGCTCGAGTGCAGGCCGGAATCGGTGAAGTCAGTCGGGTGGCGTTTGAGAGTTTCGATGGTGTGATGGTCGTGAAGACCCTTGGTCGTGAACAAGCCGAGGTCGACCGATTCGAAGAAGCGGCCGACACGCTCCGTCAGGAACGGATTGTGGTCGGGCGCCTGCGGGCAGCCTTCGAGCCCGTGATCGACGCCCTTCCGAACCTTGGCGTGATTGTTCTTCTCGTGACCGGAGCGTGGCTGCTGTCGCGAGACTCCTTGACCGTGGGTGAAATCGTGTCGGCGATGTCGTTGTTCACCATGTTGGCGTTGCCGCTGAGAATCGTTGGGTTCTTTCTCGAGGAGATGCCCAAGTCGGTCGTGGCGCTCGAGCGCGTCGATGGGGTTCTCGAGCTCGAGAAGCCCGAGGTCACCGCCGGAACCGAGTTGCTCGATGGATCAGCCGGAGCCATCGGTACCGTCGACTTTGATGGCGTCGGGTTCTCTCATGGGGCTGAATCCATCCTGGCCGATCTGTCCTTCTCGATTGGTGCCGGTGAGGTAGTTGCCTTGGTCGGCGCAACCGGTTCGGGGAAGAGCACGATTGCCGACATGATTGTTGGCCTTACCGAAGCCAATGTCGGCGAGGTTCGAGTCGGTGCGGTCGCGATTGGCGACCTAGAGCCAGCAGAACTCACTCGGGCGGTCGGGCTCGTGTTCCAAGAAACCTTCCTGTTTGGCGCGTCGGTCCGAGAGAACATCACGTTGGGCGCTGCAGTTGCAGACGAGGAACTCCACCGGGTCACCGGACTCGTCCGAGCACATGAGTTCATCACCGAGATGCCCGAGGGCTACGAAACGGTGGTCGGCGAACGAGGCGTCACACTCTCTGGCGGACAACGACAGCGAGTTGCTTTGGCTCGAGCGCTGGTCCGCAATCCGAATCTGTTGTTCCTCGATGACGCAACGTCGGCCATTGATCCGAGTATCGAGCAGGCAATCCTCGACAATCTACGAGCCGATCTCGACCTCACGCTCTTGGTGGTAGCTCATCGTCTTTCCACCATCCGTCTGGCCGACCGGGTGTTGTTCTTGGCCGATGGTCGAGTGAAGGCATCCGGCAAACACGATGAACTGTTGGCGGTGCCCGAATATGAAGCGCTCGTGCGGGCCTACGAAACGGCGGCTAGCTAATGGCAGCACCAGTGATCGAGACGCTCGAATCAGAAATCAGCGATGTGCGCGCCACCGAGGTTCTACGACGGGGCCTCAAGCAAAGCCCCGAACTTCTCAAAGGGTTTCGGGTCTCGGCTGCCATGGCTTTAGTAGGTGCAGTTGGTCGGCTCGTCATTCCGGTGCTGATCCAGCAGATCCTCGACCGAGGCGTACTTGGAGCCGACGGGTATCGGCCGGGTTTCGTCTACGGGGCCGCCGCTGTCGCAGTTGTCATTGTGGTCCTGGTCGGTGTGGTCGGCCGCGCAACCTACATCCGGTTGATTGAGGCGGCCGAGCACATGCTGATGTCGCTGCGGGTTCGGGCGTTCGATCACATCCAGCAGCTGAGCATCGCCGAGCACTCCGAAAACCAGCGAGGCATTCTCACCGCTCGCGTCACTAGCGACATCGAGACATTGTCGAGGTTCGCCTCGTGGGGAGCCATTAGTTGGGTCGTAAATTCGGCGTTGATCTTCGGGACGCTGCTGGTGATGGTGACCTACTCGTGGGCGCTGACGCTGGTGGTTATTGCGGTGTACGGCCCGGTGTTACCGGTGATGCGTTGGATTCAGCGGCAACAGTTGGTGGCATATGACCGGGTGCGTACCGCTGTTGGCGAGACCCTTTCGGTTACCAGCGAAGCAGTAATGGGAGCGTCACTCGTTCGGGCGTACGGGTACCAGCCAATCATGCGTTCTCGGCTCGATGAGGCGGTCGAGTCGCAGTACAGCAACACCCTTTCGGCCCACCGGTTCTTTGCCATCATCACGTCGATCACCGACCTGTTCGGCATCGTGGCGATGGCTTCGGTCATCGTGCTTGGCGTGCGATTTGGCGATGCATGGGGCGTGAGTTCGGGCGAGCTTGTTGCCTTCTTGTTCCTAGTAAGTCTGATCATCACGCCGATCTCAGAGATCGGCGAAACCCTCGATCAAACGCAGACCGCCCTCGCTGGTTGGTGGAAGATCTTGGGTGTCTTTGAGCGGCCGATCGATGTGGTTGATCCCGACGATGGCGTCATGCTTTCGCGCTCGGCCCTGTCGGTCAGCGTCGAAGGAGTGCGCTTCCGCTATCGCACCGGCGAAGAGGTTTTGCATGGGGTCGACATCACCCTCGACGAGGGAGCCAATGTGGCCATCGTGGGCGAAACCGGTTCGGGCAAGACCACGTTTGCCAAGCTGTTGTCTCGCTTGGCCGACCCAACAGACGGCGTGGTGCGCATCAACGGGATCGATCTCACCAAGGTCGATGGCGAGAGTCGTAGGCGTTCGATCCGAATGGTGCCCCAGGATGGGTTCCTCTTTGCTGCCTCTATTCGCGACAACGTGCGCTTCGGTCGACCCGATGCCTCCGACGACGAAATCGCCGAGAGCTTCGAGCGTCTCGGCCTTTCAGGCTGGCTCGATTCGTTAACGGACGGTCTCGATAGTCAGGTCGGTGAGCGCGGCGAGTCTCTCTCGGTAGGCGAACGCCAGTTGGTGGCTCTTGCTCGAGCTCAGCTCGCCGACCCGGGTCTACTCATTCTCGATGAGGCCACGAGCGCCGTCGATGCCGAGATCGAACAATCGCTTGCCGTTGCCCTCGACCGGCTGTCCGCTGGCCGGACCACCGTCAGCGTGGCCCATCGACTCTCCACTGCCGAGCGGGCCGACCTCGTCCTAGTCTTCGATCAGGGCAACCTGGTCGAGCAGGGGACCCACGAGGAACTCGTCGCAATGGGCGGCGTCTACGCCGGTCTGCATCAGAGCTGGATCGGCGCAACCCGCGAAGCCGGCGAGTAGCGCAGTTGGCCAAAAACTAGTCGTCGAGGTTGTCGTCCGAACTGCCGAGATGCCCCGGCGATGAGCCATCGGCGCCGCAGCGATCGGGCGCTTTCGAGAGCGTCTCAAGGTACGAGTCGGAACCTTGCATAGTCCCACCTCATGTCGGTGTGCCTTGGCCCTGATGGTACGACTCCGAAGAAGATCCTCCTAGGACTGCGGTCAAAGCGAACCGATGCTGCCGAGTGGCGTTTGTCGCCGAACTATCGCCAGCGCTTGTACC
>CALGZB010000268.1 GCA_937934655.1 uncultured Acidimicrobiales bacterium
GCGCAACGCTTTTCAACGACAACAATCGAGCTGTTGCCTCCTGCTACCGAAGCGTCGCCCAAACCGGACGTTGCGCCTTCGATGGCCTCATCGACGGCGACTACCGAGCCGAGACCTATATCTACTCCAGCTATGGCAGTCGCCCGCAGCCGATCTCGACATCGTTCAGCATCACCCGGCCCTTGCCACCAGTTCCGGTTCTTGACGCCGACTACAACTGGTGGTCAACGACCGATGGCCAGATGTACGTCAACGTCTCGTGGACCCACGTTTCAGCGAGTACCTCATCGAGCTACACCGCTACTGCCGATGGAACGTCATGTTCGGCCCGAGCAACCTCCACGCCGCAACGCCTGAACTGCGACGTCAAGACCGACACCGACAACATGGCCTTCCCGGCCGAAGCGCGGATCCGAGGCGGCAACGTCGACCACGCCATTAGTCTGCCGGCTCCACCGGATCGCCCGAAGAACCCCACCAACGTTGGTGCCGATGAAGTCACGCAGACCTCAGCCCGCATCTCTTGGGATCACGATGGCTCCAGCAACGCCACCATCTACGCGGTCTGGATGACCACCCACACCGGCTCGTGCACCATGTCGGCTCCGTTCCCCGGCCGCAGCTCATGTCGCCTCGATGGACTCGAACCAGGAACCACCTACGTGGCCAACGTCTACGCCGACAGCGAAATCGGCCGCCGATCAAAACGAACAGCACGAGTAACCTTCACGACCGACGACCCACCAGCGCCGCCTCCACCACCGGAATTGCCACCCGTCGATCCGCCCAAGTGTGATGACGTCGACGTGCCTGAAGATATTGAGGTCGATTGCCCCAAGTTGGAACCCGAACCTTGCGATCCCGGCGGCAAGTACTTCAAGAAGCAGACCCGAGCTATCAAGAAGGCCAACAAGCAGTACCAAGCAGCAGTCGACAAAGCCATCGACAAACTCGAAGATCGCCCAAAGAAACTGGCCAAGAGCATCAAACGCCTCAAGAAGAAGCGCGACAAGAAGATCGCAAAAGCAGAGGCTGTGTATGACGCAATCTGTCGCACCTGAGCCCAACCAGAGGTAAAGCAGAAAGAGTGAAGCCGGTGCAATGGGCACCGGCTTCACACCGTTTTACGGCCAAGCCCCGAAACCGCAGCACCAAAGTGCTGAGAAAAAGAAGGCCAACGGGTGGAGATCAAGGCAGGGCGGGTCAGCGTCGATGAATCGGCGATTTGCGAAGCGGAGCAAAGAAGACAGCGGGACCAAGAGCGTGAGCGAAGTCGAAGAACAGCCGATACAGCGGCGGTGGCACGCTCTGCCGGGGCATGCCCACCAAGCCAGCAAGCGTTAACTCGAAAGAACCGTCCGAGCCTTTTCGATGTCCTGCTTCAACTGCGCAGCCAACGCATCGATGCCCTCAAAGCGCTGCTCGCTTCGGAGGAACTCGACGAACTCCACCCGAACGATCTCGCCGTAGAGGTCGCCCTCGAAATCGAGCACATGTGCCTCAAGAATCGAGTGTTCGGCATGTTGGTAGAAGGTTGGGCGTCGGCCGATGTTGATGGCGCAGCCGTGCCGCTCACCGTTGGCCCGAATGAAGTTGCCGGCGTACACACCGTCGGCGGGAAACGCCAGTGCCGTATCGACCGGAATGTTGGCAGTAGGGAACCCAATCTGGCGGCCGCGTTGGTCGCCCTGGATCACCTCGCCACGAATTTCATAGGGCCGGCCAAGTGCCTCACCCGCTTGCGAGACCTCGCCACCAGCGAGGAGGCGACGGATGACCGTCGACGAGATTGGCTCCGGCGCCAAGTCATCATCCCGGAGCAAGGTAAGACCGGTGACTTCGAAGCCGTGACGTTCGCCAAGGCTCTCGAGTAGTTCAAGGTTGCCAGCACGCTTGGCACCAAAGTGGAAGTCGGCGCCCACGGTAACGCTGGTCGCGTGCAGACGATCGACGACCACGTTGGTGATGAAGTCTTCGGGCGATTCGGTGGCCCGGTCTTCGGAGAACGACACCAGGTAGACGTAGTCGATCCCGGCCAGCTCCAGCAGTTCAAGGCGCTGCTCGAGCGTCGTAAGAAGCTTCGGAGCGTTCTCGGGGCGGAGCACGAGCGCTGGGTGCCGGTCGAAGGTAACAATGGCCGACTTCGAACCTTCGGCCTCGGCCCGCTCGCGCACCAACGAGATGATCGACTGGTGTCCAAGGTGCACGCCATCGAAGACGCCAATCGCGACTGCAGTGGTCACGCCGTCGGGGACCGACCGCTCCATATCGTGAATGATCTCCACGATGGTCAGGGTACCGATACCCGCCGGTAAGCGACTAACCCGATGAGGCCCTTCCGAGGGTGTCTTTGAGGAGGGCAACGAATTCGGGAGCATACGGATTCGCCGCGGTGTGTTTTGGCACGTACGCATTAATGACACCAGCCTTCGACATCACGAAGCCCGGGATACGAACGAGCTTGCCCTGATCGATACGGGCTTGCACCGAACGCTCCCAACCCAACGCGACACCTTCGCCCTGCTCGGCAACATCTAGGCACACGTTGGCCGACGTGAGAACCATGACGTTCTCTTCTGTCCTGCCCTCTTCTGCCCCAGCAAGCTGCCCTTTGCCGAGGTGAGCAAGGAACCCGCTCCAGGTCGTCCAGCTCGGATCCGCATACTCAACATCGAGGCGAGGCAGTCGTGTCAGATCCTCCAACGTCAGCGATGACGAGAGTTGCGCAGCAAACGACGGCGAGCACACCGGAAACACCGCCTCGTCGGCAATGAAGTCGACGGAGAAGGATGAGGGCTCGTCCCGGCCGTATTGAAGTCCAACGTCGAACTGCTCAGTCGCGGTTTCGGGAGATTCGCACGACGCGATGACCCGGATCTTCAATTCTGGATGTCGGCGTTGATAGTCAGCAAGAATCGGGGCCACCCACACCGATGCGAGCGCCGGGTCCGAGAGCACCGTCAGCAAGTCGGTGTCTTGGCCTCGACGGCGCAGTTGGTCGGCCGTCGACGAAAGTTCCGTAAGCGACAGACGCACCGAAACCGCAAGCTCCTCGCCCTCGGCTGTCGGTGTGACGTCGTAGCGATGGCGTTCGAAGAGTCTCACGCCGAGATCGGTCTCGAGCTCTCGAACGCGCCTACTCACACTGGCCTGAGAGAGGAACAACTCCTCGGCAGCCCGCGAGAAGTTCTTGTGCCGGTAGGCCGCCTCGAAAACCACAAGAGTGCCCAGAGGCGGCAGCAGCCGATCAAAGTCAGGCACTTGCTCTCCAAATACCTGATGCCAAACAACGTGCTTCTGGACTCACAACCACAAGAGTACGTTGCTCAAGGAGTGAGTACCTCACTTTTAGCCTGATCAAGTGGAAGACCGGCAATGACAACCGAAGACCCAGCCGAAGGCCAGCACGAAGTTGGCGCTCGGTGGATTGGCCCGGCACTCGTCCTTGCCTCCGCTGTCATGTTCAGCTTCTCGGGCGTGTTGACCAAAGCCATCGATGCGGGAAGTTGGACCATTCTCACCTGGCGCGGGCTTGTCGGTGCGATCGGTGTCGCCATCTACGTGCAGATCCGAAACAGGCATCGACCGATGCGAGAGGTGTTTCAATTGGGACCGGAGGGATGGTTGCTCGCGCTGGTTGGCGGCATCGGGTCGGTGACGTTCATCGTCGCGTTTAAGAACACGTTCGTTGCGAACGTCTCGGTGATCTACGCAACGATTCCCTTCGTCGCGGCGCTTCTTGAACGACTCATTCGCAAAGAACCAGTGAGACAGCGGACGACCTATGCCGCCGTCGTTTCGCTCGTTGGGGTTGGGATCATCGTCAGCGGGAGCCTCGGTTCTCCGAATCTCGATGGTGATGCTGTTGCCGTCGCGATGGTGGTACTCAATGCCCTCTACATGGTGCTTATTCGCACCTTTCAAGACACCGACTCGGTGCTTGCCGGCGCGGCGTCCGGCCCACTGCTCTTTGTCGCCGGTTGGTTCTTCACCGACCCACTCGACGTGTCATCCAGCGACATCATCCTTCTCGTGGTCTTCGGTCTGGTGTTCGCTGGCGCAACGGTGCTCTGGATCGAAGGGACAAAGCTGATTCCGGCAGCCGAATCTGGCTTGCTCGGGTCGGCGGAAACCCCAATCGCCATCGGGTTAGCCTGGATCATCCTCAGTGAGGCTCCCCCACTGACAAGCCTCGTCGGAGCCGCCCTTGTCCTAGTAACCGTTCTCGGTCACGCACGCGCAGACTTCAAACCAGATCCGCTAGCCGTGCGACGCTGAACCGATCGGGTTCTGAGCGGTCAATCCGCCATCGACGGTAAAGAGGGACCCGCTGACAAAGTCGGCCTGGTCAGACGCCAACCACGCCACGAGGTTGGCAACGTCGCTTGGACGTCCCATCCGGCCTACCGGGTGAGCTTGGGTCGCCTCAGCCCGGGCAGCCTCGGGGTCTTCAGCAGCCGCAAAGGCGGCATCAGCCATGTCGGTCAGTATCCAGCCCGGGCTTACCGCATTGCAACGAATACCGTCGCGACCATGGTCGGTGGCGATCGACCGGGTTAGCGCATGCACCGCACCTTTGGAGGCGTTGTAAACGGCGAGTCCGTGGTCGGCAACATTGCCCGCTACCGATCCGATGTTGATGATCGAACCCGACCCGTGCGTTCTCATGTGAGGAATGACGGCCCGGCAACAGTTAAATACGCCACGCACATTTACATCCATGACCAGGTCGAACTCGTCATCGGTGGTTTGATCGATCGTCCTCTCGACCTGAACACCGGCATTGTTGATAAGCACATCGACGCGACCGTGGGTTTCGATTGCGGTGGTAACTAGCGCCTCGCAATCAGTCGGAGAGCGAACGTCGGTGGCTACCCAGGTGGCACCGGCGAGTTCTACCGGACTCCGACTACCGGCGGTGACCAGGGCTCCATCGGCCACCAACCGTTCTGCGATCGCCTTGCCGATTCCGCTGCTTGCACCGGTAATGACGACGGAGGCGGTCAACGGTTCTTTAGATCTGCTCGCCGAGAGCTAACCGTTCGCACTGTGCGAGGCCACGGTCGAGGTCGGCTTGGTTCTTGTACCGAGACCAGTTGAGCCAGAGGCCGTTTTGATGAACCATGACATCGGTCGACCGGTTCAACGCATCGGCTGCGGAGATGTCGGAGTCGAAGTTTTGAATGAGATCGGAGAGTCGGTCGCTGTAGCGGGCGTACAGCGTCTTCTCGACCTCGGCGATGGCTGGGTCTGTTCGGGCAATCGCCCACAGGCCGATCCGCAACGCTAAGTACTCATCGGCCAAGAAGTCGTCGTGAAACGGCCCTCGAACACAGCTTCGCACCTGCTCAAGGGCATCGTCGGCCTGGTCGACCCCAGCGAAGGTGACGTCATAGACCCGGTCACAAGACAGCTGAAACGCCGCTTGTATGAGGTCTTCCTTGCCATCGAAGTGGTAGCTGAGGAGCCCAAGAGAGACATCGGCTTCGCGTGCCACATTGCGCATGCTGGCACCTTCGATCCCGTCTCTGCTGATGCACGACATCGCGGCATCGAGAATCTGTTCTTGGGAATCGGTGAGGCTCATCAGTGGTTCCATCATCGCGGCCCAAGGGAGATTCGTCTAAACGTCCTCTACCCTGATCGTTGTGCCCCTCGAGTCCCGCGACACCGTCGCCGACGTGGCGTCTACCGACCTCGCCACCAAAGCCGACACGCTCAGAGCGTTTCTGCGGATTGATTCGGCGCGCATTGTCGCCGCCTTCGTCACCGTTCTGCTGGCGATTCGGTTGGTGCTTGGCGACTGGAGCTGGAGCGATTTGATGATCCTCGCAATCACCGTGCTCCTCGTCGGGGTGTTCGAGTGGATTGTGCACCTCTTTCTTCTCCATGCGCCCGCGGACTCGCTACGAATGACCAAACTCGGCACGGGTACCGGACATCGTGAGCATCATCTCGACCCAACCAACCTGGGCTATCTCCTGCTTGCTCGCGCTGACGCCGCACTCTTCTCGGTGATGTTTGCGCTCTTCAGCGCCGCGTGGAGCATCCCCCTGCTGTGGCTTACTGGATCGCAGATCTTGGCTCCGTATGTGACCGCCTATCTCCTCGCCACTATTGGACTCCTCCACTACGAGTGGACCCATCTCCTCGTCCACACCAAGTACCGGCCAAAGAGTCGGTATTACAAGCGTCTTGCTCGCAACCACCGTCTGCATCACTACCGCAACGAGCACTACTGGCTAGGCGTAACCTCAAACCTCGGCGATCGCCTCCTCCGCACACTTCCCGAAGACAAAAGCGACGTACCCCTATCGGAGACTGCACGAACCTTGTAGACCCCAAGAATTTCGGTGGGGGACGTTTCGCTACGCGAAACTCCGTAAGCGAACGCAGTGAGCGACACGAACCTTGTAGACCCACAGGGGACGTTTCTCCCGGTTCGTGGGAAAGAACACCCCCGGATCTCCACGCTTGCTACGGACCGTGAAAAGCTGGGGTATGGCAATCACTGATACTCCACGGTTTGTTCGGGCCGACGGCCCCGACAAGGTCACCGGAAGTGGTCGGTACGTCGCCGACCTCACCCTTACCGGCATGCTCACCGCAAAGCTCCGGTACGCCGGTATTGCCCACGCTCGCATCATCAAGATCGACGTCTCAGCCGCCAAAGCTATCCCCGGTGTCTTCTCGGTTCTTACCGCCGACGACGTGCCGGACCTTCGCTATAGCCCGGTCGTGCCCGACCGCCACCTGTTTGCCAAAGACACCGTGCGCTTTGAAGGCGAAGTCATCGCCGCCGTCGCCGCCATCAACGCCGAAGTTGCGCAACAAGCAGCCGATGCCGTGGTCTTCGAGTACGAAGAGCTCCCTATCGTGGCCGATCTCGAAGCAGCGCTAGCCCCCGGTGCTCCCCTGGTTCACGAAGACTGGGAAAGCTACGACGTCACCGGCGACACCCCACGCGATCGCAATGTCGCCACCTTCTCCTCCATCACAAAGGGAACGAAAGAGGGGGTCGACGCCGCGCTGGCTGCAGCCGACATCGTCGTCAAGCAGCGATACGTTGCCGATGGATCCCATGCTGCCCCCATCGAACCACGGGGTGTCGTTGCCCAATGGGAAGGCAACAAGGTCACCATCTGGACCTCTACCCAGGTTCCCTTCGACGCCCGCAACGGCGTGTGCGAAACGCTCCAGATGCCCAGCAACCGAGTGCGCATCATCGTGCCGCACCTCGGCGGCGGGTTCGGCGGCAAGTGCGGGTTCCATTTCGAAGCCCACATCGCCGCGCTAGCCAAAGCGTCGAAGCGTCCCGTGAAGCTCGTCTTTAGCCGGGAGGAAGAGTTTCTTGCCCCCGACCGACGACGCGAGTCGATGATCATCGATCTCGAAACCGGACTCAATGCCGACGGCACCATCGCAGCCAGGCGCGGATGGGTGGCTGTCGAGAATGGCGCCTACACCGCCGACTCGGCGTTCTTTCCGCAGCTCGCCGCCATGCACGTGGCCGGTCCGTACAAGATTCCCTTTGTTCATATCGACTCAAGCCTCGTGTACACCAACCACCAACCTTCCGGCTCGGTGCGAGCACCTACCGCTCCCCAGGGTTGCTGGGCGTGCGAGACCCACACCGATGAACTCGCCAAAGCGGTAGGAATGGACTCGGTTGCATTCCGCAAACTCAACGCCATCGACACGGGCGACGAAGGTGTTGTCGGCCAGGTGTACGGCGAGATCGGCCTGCAGCAGTGCCTCGACACCGCGACGGAAATGGCCGGCTACGGCCAGGACCTTCCCGACGATGAAGCCATCGGCGTTGCGCTTGGCTGGTGGCCGAGCTTCCCTGGTGCATCGGGCGCATTCGTTCGCCTCGATGCCGACGGGGCCGGCCAGATTGTTACGGGTGCCCAAGAGTGCGGCACCGGAGCGGTCATGACCCTTCGCCAATTGGCTGCCGACGAACTCGGCATGGACCCCGAGGATTTCGAAATCATTTACCAGGACACGGGCGTTGCCCCCTACGACACTGGCGCCACCGGCTCTCAAACCCTGCTCAACAACGGACGAGCCGTCGTGGCAGCGTCGGAGCAGATCGCCGAGCAGCTCAAGGATCATGCCGCGAACATGCTCGAAGCGGCTGCGGGCGACATCGTGCTCGCAAACGGCACGGCGCACGTGGCGGGATCTCCCGATAAATCGGTCTCTATCGCCGAGCTAGCCGAAGTGGCCGCCGGTGGGCAGATGCTCATCGGCAAGGGTTCGCCCGTGCCGCCCGAGTACCCCGAAATCCCCGGCATGAACTGTGTGGGCGACCAAGGCGTGGCCGCCTGGGCGGCACCGCAATTCTCCTGCCATGCGGTTCGGGTTCGTCTCGATCGCGACACCGGCGTGGCTCGAGTGTTGGCTATCGCATGTGCGCACGATTCGGGAACCATCATCAACGAGATCGCGGCCCACGGGCAGGTTGAAGGCGGCGTCCTCATGGGCATCGGCCAGGCACTCACCGAAGGCACGGTGTACGGCGAGGATGGCCGACAGCAGAACCCCGCCCTGCTCGAATACAAGCTGCAGACCTTCGCTGATGCGCCGCCCATCAGCACGGCGTTTATTCAGATCGCCACCGCCGAAGCCGGCCCCCGCGGTGCCAAGGGGCTGGCCGAGGCACCCAACGTGCCCACGGCTGCTGCAATCTCGAACGCGCTGGCCAAGATCGTTGGCCAGCCCATCCGCCAGCTGCCCATGACCGCCGAACGGGTGTGGGAAGCAACGCTCTCTATTGCTGACGATTCGGGGGAGACGGCATGACCACCTTCTCGATCGCCCAAAGCCTCGACCAAGCACTGCAGGCGCTCGCCGATGGCGCCCGCCCAGTTGCGGGCGGAACCGACCTGGTCGTCGGTTCCCGTCAGGGCAAGGCTCCGCTGCCCGACACGGTCATCGCCATCGATCGACTCGACGAGCTCGCGGGTATCTCGCTTAGCGACGACCAGCTTCGAATCGGCGCAATGGTCACCCACGCACAGTTGATGGTCGACCCAATCATCGCCGAGCACTTCAGCGCAATCGCCGACGCCGCCGCTCTGGTCGGCTCGCCAAGCACCCGCAACGTCGGCACGCTCGGCGGCAACGTCATGAACGGCTCACCCGCCATGGACACCGGCGCTCCTCTTATAGTTCTTGGCGCAACCGCCGAACTTCAAACGACGTCGGGAAACCGGCAGGTCACGATGGAAGAGCTGTGGGTGAGCCCAGGTAAAACGAGCGCCAACGCCGACGAACTCTGTGTCGCTCTGAACATGCCAGCGCGCCCCGCGAACTCGGGAAGTGCCTATGTGCGACTCGAATACCGCCGGGCGATGGAAATCGCCGTTGTGGGCGCAGCCGCAAGCGTCACCCTCGACGACGGCGGCATGGTCACCGATGCACGGGTTGCCCTTACCGCAGTCGCCGCCACCATCTTGGCAGTCGACCTCGGCGACGCTTTGGCTGGCAAACCAATCGATGAGGCTTCACTCGCCGCAGTGGCCAAGATCGCCTCGGAAACCGCGACACCCATTAGCGACCTTCGAGCCACCGATCGCTACCGCCGACACACGGTTGGTGTCATGGCCCGACGGGCTGTCGAAGCCGCCGGTCGGCGCGCTGGCGGCGAAACCATTGCAATACCTGTTAATCGAACTCTCGGCATCGGAGCCAGCCAGTGACTCCACCCTCAGCGACTCCCACCTCATTGAACAGCCAGCCAGCGAGCAGCCCAATGCACCACATGAACCTCGACGTCAACGGCATGTCGTACCCGATCACCGCCGATGCCAGCCGCAACCTCCTCAGCGTTCTTCGTAACGAGGTCGGCCTCACCGGCACCAAAGAGGGCTGCGACGATTGCGAATGCGGCGCCTGCATGGTGCTGCTCGATGGCCAACCCGTGAACTCGTGTTCGTACCTTGCTGCCCAGGCAGAAGGCCGAGCCGTTACCACCATCGAAGGACTCGCCGACGGCGATGATCTTCATCCGCTGCAGGCCAAGATGCTCGAACTCGGTGGCGTGCAGTGCGGGTTCTGCACCCCCGGCATGATCATGAGTGCCAAGGCGCTGCTCGATCGCAACCCTGAGCCGTCCGAGGAAGAGATCCGCATCGGACTCTCCGGCAACCTTTGTCGCTGCACTGGGTACGCAAAGATCCTTGCGGCCGTCGGTGAAGCCGCCGTCGAAATTCGATAGACGTGTCGCAGAAGACCGGAACATCTCTCGGCCGAGTCGAGGACGCCGCTTTTCTTACCGGTCGGGCTCGCTATATCGACGATGTTCGTCATCCGCTGCTCGACGGCGCCGCCTTTGTGGTGTTTGTGCGGTCGACGATGGCCCACGCCCGACTCGTGAGCGTCGACGCCTCCGAGGCGAAGAACGCACCAGGTGTGCTCGACGTAGTCGTAGGCGCCGACCATGTGGTTCACCCCGCTGGACCTACGTACGGCATTCCGGTTGGTCATGTTTTTACCCAACCGGTGCTGGCAGAAACCAAAGTTCGTTACGTCGGCGAACCCATCGCAGTAGTCGTTGCCGGAACCCATCAACAAGCAGTCGATGCCGCTGAGTTGGTGATTGTCGACCTCGAGCCGCTCGTGCCCGTGATGGACTTCGACCGAGCGCTCAGTGACGACGTGCTTCTGTTTGAGCCGGGCGACGCACCCCAGTTTCAGCCCAGCGCTGGCGACCACTCGACCGACGGGGCCGAGAACGGAAACATCGCCTTCGAGACTTCGCTCACCGCCGGCGACCTCAACCCCGACGCAACCGTGGTGGTTTCCGAACGTGTTTGGAATCCCCGTCAGGCGCCCGCGCCGATGGAACCCCGCGGCATCGCCACCGCCTGGGACGATGCCGGCGACCTGCATGTGTGGGCAGCCACACAGCGGCCCCACGGCTTTCGCGCCCAACTCGCCGAGTTTTACGAGCTCCCCGAAACCAACATCCATGTGATCGCCCCCGAGGTTGGAGGCGCCTTCGGCGGAAAAGTCAGCCGGTCGGTGGAGGAGCACATTCTCCCCGCTCTTGCCCAACGAGTCGGCCGGCCGATTCGCTGGACCGACACCCGCAGCGAGTTTCTTGCCTCTGGCACCCAGGGACGCGCCGAACGCTACGACATGACGCTGCACGGCACCCCCGACGGCATGATTCGCGGCATAGGGGTCAACCTGGTGAAAGACCTCGGCGCATACCCGGGCGTCGGAACCTACCTGGCAAATGGCTACACAATCCCGATGGCCTGCGGCACCTACGACATCGGCTGGGTCGACTTCTCCGTCACGTGCATCGTCACCAATCGCATCACCGTCGGAGCGTTTCGTGGCGCTGGTCGAGCGCCGTACCTTGCGGCCCTCGAACGAATCATCGACATCTACGCCAATGACATCGGTATGGACCCGTCCGATGTCCGCCGCCGAAACCTCATTCAGCCAGACACCATGCCCGTCACGACCATCGCTGGTGCCACCTATGACGAAGCCGACTATCCGGCCGACCTCGAAAGGGTGCTCGCTGAGGCTGGCTACAACGACCTTCGTGCCGAACAGGTCGAACGCCGAGCATCCGGCGCAGCAAAACAAATCGGTATCGGCATGGCGTCGTATTGCCACAAAACCGCAGGTGGCGGGGGCGAAGAAGCCCATGTGCGGGTCAACCCCGATGCCACCGCCGTGGTCACCACCGGCACCACATCGCAAGGGCACAGCCACGCAACCGCATGGGCCCAAATCGCAAGCGACGTCCTAGGAATCGACCCCGCCAACATCTCCGTCGTCGAAGGCAACACCGATGCCATCGCTAGCGGCATCGGCGCCGTAGGATCTCGCTCGCTGCAAACCGCCGGCCTGGCCATTCACAACGCTTCGACCACCATCGCTGAGAACGCCAAACAACTGGCGGCGCAACTACTCGAAGCAAACGCAAGCGATGTTGTGCTCGACACCGACACCGGGTCGTTTCATGTGGTCGGCACGCCGGCTATCAGCGTGGGGTGGGTCGATGTGGCGGCGGAAATGACCGCAAGCCCCGCCGACACCGAGGGCGACGAGCTCAGCTGCGGCGAGTACTACAACAACGAAGGCCGCGATACCTATCCATCGGGCGCCGCCGTCGCCGTGGTGGAGGTCGACATCGAGACCGGCCATGTGCGGCTCACCCGGTTTGTCTCGGTCGACGATGCCGGCATCCGGGTGAACCCGATGATCGTCGACGGACAACTCCACGGAGGTATCGCCAACGGTCTCGCTCAGGTCTTTGGCGAAGAGGTCATCTACGACGACGACGGCAACCTGCTGACCTCCAACTTCATGGATTACGCCATCGCGAGCATCGACTGGTTCCCGCAGTTTGAGCTTCACCATGCCGCGACCGCTTCATCGCACAATGCGCTCGGTTTCAAAGCCGTCGGCGAGTCCGGCGTCATGGCGGCCACACCAGCGATGCATAACGCTGTAGTCGATGCACTCAGTCATCTGGGCGTGCGCCATATCGAACTGCCTTGCACGCCCGAGCGGGTCTGGCAGTCCATCGCCGCAACCGTTCGAACGCGATAAAGAAAACCGGAACCTCGGCCTCAGCTTCCGGTCAGAAGCTCTTCACCCACCACCGGGCCGGGCACGAACCGTACGCTGAACGACAGAGCGACGGCAGCCACCACACCGCCAAGCAGCACCGTGCGCAGCGACGTCAGCTCGACGATTTGGCCGGCGATCACGTTCGAAAACGGCACGGTGCCGCCAAACGACAGAACCCAAACGGCGGCCACGCGCCCGCGCACTGTTTCATCCACATGTTCTTGCCACATGGTGTTGAGGGTGGTGGGAAGCACGAAGTAGAAAAGCCCAACCACAAAGATCGCGAAGTACCCGATGGTGATGTTGTCGATGGTGCTTAACCACAACAGTGACCCAGCAAAGCCAAACAGCGTGACCCGGGCAACGGTTTCCCGGGGTCGATTGACGAGTGCGGTGCCCACCAGCAGCGCACCAATCAACGCACCGAAACCGAAGCTGGCATAGAAGTAGCCGTAGCTGCCGCTCTTCGGATCGATGCCAAGGTTCAACTCGGCGATCGCGGGAAGTTGGCCGATGAACGGCAGGCACAACAGTGCGAATAACATCATGGCGAGCAGGGGTCGCCCCACCTGCGGGGCTCGGCTCGCAACTCGGAATCCGCCAAACAGCCGATCTGACAAGTTCGATGCCGACGCAGTCGGTGAGGGAAGTTCGGTGACGTACAGGGCGAAGATCACCGCCACATAGGTAAAGGAGTTGATGGCGAACACCTCGGCGAACCCGACGATGCTGGTAAGCCATCCGCCAAATGCCGGACCGATAACCCGAGCAGCGTTGGTCTGGGTCGAGTTAAGGGACACCGCCGCAGCGAGGTTGCCCGGACCGGCTAACGCCGGGAGTACGGACGTGAAGGCCGGGGCAAACAATCCCTGACCCAACCCGGTCACAAACACGATTGCCACAAAGAGCGGTGGAGCGATGTGATCGTCGATCACCAGCACAGCAAGAACGGCCGACCAGAACATCTGCCATGTCTGCGTGCCGAGAAGAATCCGTCGACGGTCCGACGAGTCCGCCAGCGAACCGCCGACCAGGCTGAGAATGCCAAGTGGTCCAAGCTGCGCAAAGATCAATAGCCCGAGGAATGCACTCGAGCCAGTGAGCTCCCACGCCAACACGCCTTGAGCGGCGCTTTGCATCCAGCGCCCAGCGTTGCTCAGAAACGATGCAAAAAAGATGCGCCGGAACGCAGGCTGCGCAAGAGCATCCTTCGCCGTTCCGTGGGTGATGTTTGTCGTCACGAGCTATCCGTCATCAGCAGTGGACGCGATTGGCGACCAAACGATCAGCCTACGGCCCACACTGCTGTTACCGCTAGGACGTGGGGTAGCTTGGGCCCTTGGGTCTGATGAGGTCGGTCGCATATTTTTCGACGGGTTCTGCCCGGCGATGCCTCGTGGTTGTCGTCGTTCTCCTGGGTTTCGGCGTAGCGGCATGTGGCACCGTCGATTCGCCGCGTTGGTCGCCAGCTCAAGCAATCGACGACGTTGAAGCAGACACCTTCGCGTCTCCCCGGACCGTGTTTGTCGTTGCTTCGGATCCTGGCGACGCTGCGGTGGAACTTCGCGGCCGGGTTCGAGCAAGTCGTTTCACCGAAGTGTTAGCGCCGAGCGATGGCGTCCTTCTCAAGCTCGTCGTCGAACGCGGCGACCTCGTCGAGGAAGGACAGGTCATCGTCGAAGGTGAGACCGCTCCTACCGCGGCCCAGCTCATCGCTCTGCAGATCCTCGAACTTCGCGCCGAGCTTTCTCTCGCGTCAGACAGCCCACCCGACGAGGTCGCTGCAGCCGAGCAAGCCATTGAGAACGCCCGTGCCGAACTCGCTCCAGTGCCGTTCACCATCGAGGCCACCACCTCGGGAATCGTGGGCCTTCCCCCCGGATCCGACCGCGTTCTGGAAGAAGGCGAGCCTGTTGTCCTCATCGCTGATCCAGAGAGCTTGGTTGTCGAGGTCCAGGTGCTTCCCGGGGAGGGCGACGGCTTACAGGTAGGTGCCGCGGTCACTATCGCGGCAGCAAGTGGTGCAAACACCCAGACCGAGTCGGGCCGGATCGAACGCATCATCGAACCAGATGATCCAACCGAAGCCACGATCCTGTCGATCCCCATCAAAGGAGACGTGCTCACGCTGGGCGACGCAATTTTCGCCGTCGTCGATATCGCACCCACACCGGGAGCTGCGTGGCTTCCAGCCGCCGCGGTCGATCGTCGTGATGGTGCCAGTTTCGTTCTGATCCCCGACGGCATCTCCAACAGCGCTGGTTCCGGCGACGATGGACTGCGGCGAGTGCCAGTGGTGCTTGGTCGTCGCGCTGGCGACATGGTGGAACTGCTCGAGGGGCCGACTGCGGGCACCACAGTGGTGGGTCCTTGATATGACCCGATTGCGGCAATATGTCGCCACTCTTTCGCTTACCGGCCGTCGCATTCGAAATCAGTGGGCGGCAACGCTGGCTGTGCTCGTTGCCATGGCGTCGTTGGTCGCCGTTTGGGTTGGGTTGCCGATGTACGCCGACGCAGCCAGTCGCCAACTACTCAGCATCGAGGTCGACGAGAACGCCACCGAGTCAGTGCCGTTCGGTTACCTATTCGGCTACAACCGGCTGAGCGGTGGTCCCAAATCGTGGAGCGGTTTGGCCCCAGCCGACGAGTTTCTTCGCGGCGATGACGCGCCCTTCGGCTCGGCCATCCTCACCAACAGCCGGCTTATCCAGACCCTTCCCTATCAGCTTCGTATCGACGTCGAGTCCGACGCCACCGACAATCGGCTCGAAGGGTTTCCTCTTACCTCAGCCACCAACTTTGGCGACGGCGTTCGTATCGTCGATGGTCGTCTCGCCGAGGACGTTTCCGGAGGAGAGAGTCTCGAAGTAAACCTTGAAGCGTCGATCGCAGCCGAGATCGGTGTGGTTGCCGGACAAGCACTCACGATCGTGAATCCACGTGCGACACTCGACGACCCACAGCGCACGCTTGAGGTAAACGTGGTCGGTCTCTGGGCTACCCGCAACACGTTGGAGTTGCCCCAGCTTCCGCAGGAACGATTCGCGTTTTCCCCGGTTCTGCGACGCAGTCTGGTGCTTCCTGAGACCACGATGATCGGATCCTACGACTCCCGCACAACCGACCAATTCGCCAATGTGCAATGGCTCGTGTTGCTTGATGCCGACGGCGTGAAGACCGGCGACGTCGCCGATCTGATCCAACGCACCGAGCAGATCAACCGCACGGTCGACGAACTCGTCCCTGGCACGCGTCTCCTTGCTAGCCCCGAGCGTCCGCTTCAACGATTTGAGCAGCGGGTCGCCAATCTCGAGAACGGCCTGGCTGCGTACAGCCTGCCAACCCTCATTCTTATCTTGGCGGTCGTTGGCCTCCTCGTGAACAGCACGATGCGAAATCGCCGACCCGAACTGGCGATGCTTCGCGGCCGAGGTGTGTCTCGTTCTCGTATTGGAGCCACCGCCCTCGTCGAAGCCATTCTCCTTGCATCTGTGGCGGCGATTGCCGGCGTCATCGGCGCACGCTTTGTCGCTCAGCTGGTAGCCCGCACACAGACGTTCCTCAAGCTTGGCGACGGCATCAACGTCGATCCACGGCTGACGCCGCGAGCGTGGGTGGCTGCTCTTACCGCAGTTGTCCTGCTCGTTCTGATCCAGGTCATACCGGTTCTTTCCGCCAGCCGGAAGGCCCTCGATGACTCCTCTCGCGACTCTGGAACGCTCCGAAAGCCCTGGTGGCAGCGGTCCTATGTCGACATCATGTTCATCACCGGTGTCGTGTTCTTCGGGTGGTGGATTCTTCGGAGCGAAGCGCTTACGGGCGACTTAGTTGACGATCCAGTCGTCATTGCTCTGCCCGCTGCTACCGCGCTTGCCGTAGGGCTGCTGGTCCTGCGGCTCTTCCCGACCGTCATGGCTGGGCTCGCAACGGTATTCGAACGCACCGGAAGCACTGCTGTTCTCCTTGCGTTCCGTCGAGCGTCTCGAGTTCGAGGCGCAGTGACTGCGCCGCTCCTTCTCATCATCATCACCGCAAGTTTGGCGATCTATACGGGCTCGCTTGCGAAGACCCTCGACCTTCAACTCCTCGACCGAGCTTTCCATCAGGTCGGCGGCGCAAACGTGCTCACCGACGACGGCCGACCGCTCGCCGGCACGTGGCGCATCGAAGACGGATCAACCCGCCCGGCAGCAGTTGCATCGGCAAGTCGGGCCGCTTCACGAACGCAACTCGGCCAGGTGTGGGGAATCGACCGAGTAAGTCGACTCAGTAATCTCCCCGCCTCGATCGAGCTGGCTGGCGGGGACCGGGTGGGCGCCACCTTCGCTGGAGTCGACCCGGAGCCATTCGCCCAGTTGGCGTTCTGGCGCAACGACTACGCCACCGAATCGCTGACCCGCCTCATGGCGAATCTTCAATCCACGCCCGACAGTGTTCTGCTTCCCCGTTCGCTTCTCCGCACCGAAAACCTCGCAGTTGGCGAGACAACTACCCTCAATTTGCGAGTTGAGGGAGCGGCGGCCGCCTATCGGGTTGTCATCGTTGGGTCGTTCGACCAATTCCCGACCTGGACTCCTAGCACCGACCTTCCCTTGATTGTTGGGAACATCACCGACGCCGAGGCACGGCTCGGTTCGATCGGTGGAAGCTCGGTACTGATTCAACCGAACGAGCTGGCCCGCGATGGTGCGCAACTTCGTAGCGATCTCAGCAACCTCGGCATCCAGATCGACAGCAGTCGGTCCCCCGAGTCGATCATCGAACAAGCGCAACTGCGCCCCGAGAGACAGGGCATCTTCGGACTGTTGACCTTGAGCTTTGTGCTCTCGGCAGCGCTTACCATTCTGGGCTTTGTGTTCTATGCCGTCTTCGGATTCACCCAACAAGTGACCGAACTCGGCGTGCTACGGGCCCTCGGCCTTCGGTCACGTGGCCTGCTCACGCTCGTGGGTATCGATCTCTTCATCGTCGCTGCCACTGGGATTGTGGTCGCCGTGGCGACCGGTATCGGTATGAGCCGTTGGTATCTCCCGCGTCTTATCGATACCCCCGCCGGATCCGCTCCCCTTCTCCTCCCCGAAACCGACTGGGTTGCCGCAACCGGTGTCACCGTCGGGCTAGCCATCGCGCTCGGAATCGTCGGAACGCTCTTGCTGTTAGGACTTCGGCGTGTCCGACTCTTCGAAGCGATCAAACTGGGAGCTGGCCGATGATTGGTACCGCCGTACTCGAATGCACCCAACTGGTGCACGTCTACCGAGTTGGTTCGTCGGAGGTTATTGCCCTTCAAGGGCTCGACCTTCGTTTGGAAGCGGGCGAGATGCTCGGCATTGTCGGGTCAAGTGGCAGTGGAAAGTCAACCCTGCTCAAAGTGCTTTCGGGCTTACTCAGTCCAACGGGCGGACGCGTTGCGTTAAACGGCGAGAACCTCAGCGGCTATTCGATGAAACAACTCGATCAGTACCGCCGCTCCGAACTCGGTTTCCTTTGGCAGGAGACCGGACGAAACCTCCTGCCGTATCTGACCGCCGAAGACAATGTTGCCCTGCCAATGAAACTCCTCGGCAACGGCGATGCCTCGCGGCGGGCTGCGGAACTCCTCGAGCTGGTTGGGCTGTCAGCCCGAGCCAAACACCGTCCGAGCGAAATGTCTGGTGGAGAGCAACAGCGCGTTGCCTTGGCCGTTGCGTTAGCGAACCGGCCATCGATACTCCTCGCCGACGAGCCAACCGGAGAGCTCGACAGCGCTACCACCAAGGACATGTTCGAGCTGATGGGTCGCATTGGCGACGAAACTGGGCTGTCGCAAGTGATCGTGAGCCACGACCCCGAACTCGCCGGCTACGTCGACCGCGTGGTGCGGATTCAGGATGGCCGGGTATCAACCGAGCACCGACGGCGAACCTCAGCAGCGTTAGCTGACGACGACGCGGACCGCGACGACGTGGTGATGATGGTCGATAGCATCGGTCGCCTCCAGCTACCTCAAGAACATCTCGACGAGTTGGGCATTACCGATCGGGTTCGAGCCGACCTCGTCGACGATGCAATCCAGATTCGTCGCGCCGACCAGCCAGGTGGTGAGTCATGACGGGCAGTCCCAACAGTGCGGCCATCGAAGTCACCGGCCTCGCCCGAACCTACGGGTCGGGAGATGCGGCAGTCCGAGCGCTCCGGGGCGTTGACTTCAGCGTCTCATCCGGCGAGTTCGTCGCTCTCACCGGGCCATCGGGAAGCGGGAAAACCACACTGCTCAATTGTCTGCTCGGACTCGATCGAGGGGACTCCGGATCGATCGAGGTTCTCGGCACGGCAATCGATCAGCTCAGCTACGAGCAAGCGGTCGAATGGCGACGGCAGAACATCGCCATCGTCTTTCAGGCCACTGGTCTCATTCCGCACCTCAGCGGCCACGAGAACGTTGACGTGGTGTTGCGCATCAAAGAGCAGTTGTCGCGCTCGGAACGGCGGGATCGAGTGGACGCGACGCTCGACGCCCTCGGTATTGGGGACCTTGCCAACCATCTCCCCGAAGAGATGTCGGGTGGTCAGCGTCAGCGCTTCGCCATTGCCCGAGCACTCGTCGCACGACCGGCCGTTCTCATTGCCGACGAACCAACCGGTGAGCTTGATTCCGACACTGCACAGGCGGTGTTGGCCGTGCTCCGAACGGAGGCTTCGAACGCCGGAACCACCATGGTGATCGCTACCCACGACTCGCTGGTGGCCGACTCGGCATCTCGTTTGGTTGCCATGAGCGATGGTCAAATCACCGAGGTGGGAAACGAATGATCAACAGTCGACTCCTTCCAATCCTGCTCGTCCTGGTGATGATATTTGCCGCCTGTTCCTCCGGTGCCGACCCCTCCCGAGGCGCAGTCGATCTCTCCACCCCAGTTGATCGGTTCGAGGCCGAAACCGAGTTGGTGTCTCCCGATGGAACGCTTCGGTTCGAGGTTGGGTTGGACGAGTTCCAACGACCCCGGTTCCGAGTTGTTCGCAGCATCGACGGCGACGACACACCCGTGTTGAACGACTCAACACTGGGGTTCGAAGCGTCGACATTCTCTTTCTCGAAGGCGCTCATCATTGACGCCATCGGCCCGGTGGAGGCGGTCTCGGACTCGTTCGACCTGCCCACCGGAAAGGCACGCTCAGCGAGCATCGACGCCAACCAACGCTCCGTCACCTTCCGCAGTGCAGCCCATCCGGATCTGCTTCTGACCACCGACTTCTGGGCAAGCAACAACGCCGCTGCGTTTCGTTACCGCATCGACGGCGACGCTGGGACGCCCGTAAAGATCGATATCGAACGAAGTAGCTTCGCCTTCCCATCAGGCACCGAAACCTGGCTACAGCCACACGATGCACCGAGCTTCGCTCAGCCGGCGTACGAGATGCCCCGCGAAACGGCCGGCACGGTCGATCAGCCTCGCTCGGCGCCCTATGGCTGGGCGTTCCCGGCATTGTTCCGGAGCGATACGAGCTGGACCCTGCTTACCGAATCAGCGTTGGCCCCGGGGCACGCCGGCAGTCGCCTCGGTTCAACGGTCACCGATGGCGAGTTTGTCGTCGGTCCACCCGACCCCGCCGAAGGTAACGTCGTCAGCGACACCGCATCGGTTGGTGTCGTGCCATGGGCGTCGCCATGGCGGATCATCATCACCAGTCCTGATCTTGGGAACGTCACCGAATCCAACGCGGTTCGGCATCTCTCCCCACCTCCCGTCGACGGAGACTTCTCGTGGGTGCGCCCGGGCCGTGTCTCGTGGAGTTGGTGGTCCGATCATCCGAGCTCGCGCGAACCCGACAAGCTCCGCACCTTTGTCGACCTCGCCGCCGACATTGGCTGGGAGTACTCGCTTATCGACGCAAACTGGGATTCCTTCGGCGACGAGGAACTTGCCAACCTGATCAGCCATGCTGAAGATCGCGGCGTCCGCCTCATGCTTTGGTACAACTCAGGCGGCCCAAACAATGCCGTAACCGAAGCCCCCCGCAACCGCATGGCCGACCCGCAGATCCGGCAAACAGAGATGGCCCGTATTGCGGCACTGGGCATTGCCGGTATCAAGGTCGACTTCTTTCAATCCGACAAGCCGCCAACCATCCAGCTCTACCGCGACATCCTCCAGGATGCCGCCGACAATCAGCTCCTGGTGAACTTTCATGGAGCGACAGTTCCGCGAGGTTGGTCGCGAGAGTTCCCCAACCTCATGACGGTTGAAGCGGTCCGCGGGGCCGAGATCTATACCTTTGACTTGGGCTATCGCAACATCGCCCCTCGTCAGAACACGCAGCTTCCGTTCACCAGGAATGTGGTCGGCTCGATGGACTACACACCGGTAATCCTCGGCGATACCGTCCGCCGGCTCACCACCAACGGCCACGAGCTTGCCCTTGCGGTGGTGTTCGAGAGCGGGCTGCAGCACTTCGTCGATACACCTGAGGCATATCTTTCTCAACCTGACGAGGTCGTCGATCTCTTGGGCACGGTGCCCTCGGTTTGGGACGAAATGCAGCTCATCGACGGGTTCCCGGGAACCCACGCTGTCATCGCCCGCCGTAACGGTGAAACATGGTGGATTGGCGCAATCAACGGCACGGCCGACTCCCAAACAATATCCCTCGACTCGGTGAGCCTGGACGGAATCGTTGAGCCAGGCTCGGCTGCAACCGTCGTCTGCGACGCGTCGCGTCAATCGCCCGACCAAGAACCCACCGATCAGATGCCGGCCGACCTGCTCGAAATCGGCACTGAGCTCCCATCAGCGCTCACAATTGGCCCCTACGGCGGATGTCTGATTCGGGTGACACCGTAAAGCGGTACCCTTCGAAGGGTGACGAACCGCACCGTTCGGCCGATACAAACGGCTCCTGCGATCCGAAAGCTGGTGCTCGTAGCGCTCTTGGCGCTTGCCTCGCTGTTCGGAACCTTGACTACCTCTGTCGACGTCGCACCGGCCGAGAGCGTTCACGTTCCGCTTCCGCCGCCTAGCGGGTTCCCCAACCCTGGGGTAGCTCTTGCGTGGCCCCGACTGGAGCGTGGCGTTGCTCTGTCGCAGGAGACCTTTTGGGACGAGAACCAAGTTCCAGACGTCATAGAAGCCGACGCACTTCGCTTCACCGGTTGCCGCTGGTTGTGGCTTGGGCGCTATGCCTTTGACTTCGCGCTAGACGAGACCGCCGACATGGAGTTCCCGGCTCGACTACGTCTTCATCTCTTCAACCAAGCAGGCGACGCTGCCCTTGGAGGCTGGATCTATGAGGTTGAGGTGTCTGGACCTGGCAGCTTCACCATGTTGCTTGACAACAATCAACAGGCGGCTTTTTGGCGGTCCGCTGGATACACCGGCAACCGATCGTGGTTCCATCAAGGCTCGCCAGCGGACAGCGCTGAACTGCCCGGATGCACAGCGGTGCTCTACGGACCTTCGGGGGTTGAACGAATCGGACTTGGCCATCTGCAGCCGTCAATCGTGTTGGCACCACCCCAGACGTCCTTTGGGAACAGCACGTTGGAGGCCCTGGCGTCGTCGATTGAGCCCACTGCTGGATACGCCAGTCTGCAGCCCTTGGCTTCCTTGCTGAGCGAAGCCGACCTGCCACGCTTCGACCGACTCTATGTGGCTCCAAACAACACACTTCTCCGCATTGAGGTCGAGACCGAGGGAACCTGCATCCGAATCACCTCGGACTATGAGCGCAGCGTGAGCGTCGAGCAATCGCGGGGTTGCGCTCGGCCAGCGAGCAAGCCGGCAAACCAACGACGTGTTCGAGACCGCATTTGGCGAGTGGTTATTGCCGGGCCAGCGCAAGCACGTGCATCACTTCGTCAAGACCTCACCCGGTTCCGGGCCAAGTCGGTGCCACTCCAGAAGCAAGGTGGGAAGCCGATGCGTCCAGGCAAGTGGCTCAACGCAGTGCTGGAAGACACCTCCATCAACGAGATCGCTCGCTTTCGTTGGAAAAGCGGCTTCGTCTCGATCATCAATCACGGTCAAGGAACGCTCGGCCGGTTTGCCGATCCGATCGTGGCCACCGCCCGAGAGCAACAGCCCGGCGGGTCGGGTGGTCAGTGCGCTGGCTGGACCCAGTACCTGCAATCGGCACCATCCGGTGGGTTCGCCTACATCGTCAGCAGCGAAGAGATCACCGCAACTCTTCCGACGGACTCAGACCCAATCGAGTTTGCGTTCGTCGACGCTCGCAGTCGGAGGGTTGGGTTTGCCGATCTCACCGGACACCCCAACATCAACCTGAGCCGGCTTACCGTTCGAGACGCGAACGGCAACCCACTCGGCTGCGACGAGGACTCTCCCAGCTAAGGGATGTAATTGAACGGGTCGACAAAGACGCCGTTCTTTGCGATGGAGAAGTGGAGGTGAGGCCCGGTGGAGCGCCCGGTACTTCCAACGCCGCCAATGCGGTCGCCTCGCGACACGGTGGATCCAGCCGACACCTGGATGGCGCCGTCGGCCTGGTGGCAATAGCGCGAGCTCAGCCCACCACCATGCGAAATAGCCACGGTGTTGCCGCAGCCGCCGGATGAC
>CALGZB010000269.1 GCA_937934655.1 uncultured Acidimicrobiales bacterium
AACGCCGCTGACCGTGTCACCGTGCAGCAACGAAATCCACGCATCGACCCCTTGTGGTTCAAAAGCGTTTTGTTCGACTGAATGCACCAGAGCTGTCGTTTTGCCAAACCCTGCGTGGCCCACGACTTTCACGACTCGAACGTCGAACCGTGACGCCAGTGCGTGCACCAGGCGCGGCCGAATGAGATCAGCAGTATTCGATCCGGGCGCCGCCGCCGCGACGCGCTCTATCTCTCGTCGAAGAGCTGAAGCTGCCGATCCAGTTGTTGTTTCTGGCGTGTCTATCGACACTATTCCGCCTTACGTTGCCAATGTCCCGTACTTGGCATGTCCACAAGGTAGGCGAATGGTCAATTGGGCCGCCAGTTCGCATGCATGGGCTCGTGTGCGGGGCCGAGGAGAACACCAATGATGACAAGCAAACTCATCTAGCAGCTTGCCGAAAACATGGATCTGAACAAATCGGATGTCGCTAATGCCGCGCTATTGCGGGCTTTGTAACTTCTCCTCCGGCTCCAGTGATTCGTTGGAGCCTTCGAATACCAACAGGCGGAAGAAATATGACCAACCTCTCACAGCACTCTTTGGGTGCCCTTCTTGTCGGAGTGCTCACCCTGCTGCTAACACTGCCGGTTGCAGCATCGCCCGAAACCGTGCCGTCTATCGAACATGTCGGAATCGAATCGGCCGTCGTTACCCGGGGGGAGGCCACCCGAGTCTTCAAACCAGACATGGCGATTTCTATGGGTGACAGCTACATCAGTGGGGAGGGCGCCGAGGACTTCCTTGTCGGCGACGGGTTCGATGACTATGTCGGCTCGTTCCCGGGATGGTCAACGGCGGATACCCAGTCCTATTTCTGTCACCGGTCGAAGAACTCATCGATCTTTGTTGCAGACCTTCCCGACATCGAGAAGCGCCGCAGCGTTTCGTGTTCGGGCGGTCGGCCTCAAGACATCTTGAACATTCCCGACAGCGACCGTCGAACGGGTCGAAGCGCCCAAGTCGACTATCTACGCACAGCTGCCAACAACAACGACGTCGACGTGATCTTGCTTGGAATCGGAGCGAACACCGACGAGATGACATTTGGCAGTATCCTCGCTCTCTGCCATGTGGGTTTCATGTACGACGCCGCCGACTGGACCGGAGCCTTGGCGGTTGCGTTTGTTAACGCCCTCAACCCGAATTCGGGCGGAGGCGACGTCTCGACAGCTGACATCCAGCGAATTGCGAGCCAGAACGGTTGCGAACGCGATGACCTTCCGTCCGACCAAGTTTTCGACGAGATTGGCGACTCGGTTGAAGACGCAATCGTTGGAATCATCGAGGTGATGGACGATGAGGGGTACAACGACGGCGAGTACAAGATCGTTGTCCAGGGTTACACCAATCCATTTACCGACGACATCAAGAACAAGCTCAAGCATGAAAAAGATGGCCTCGGGGTCAAGAAGTACGACACGAGTAACACCTTCAACCGGCTCGCCATCGAACGCTACGAAGCCGGCTGCCCGGTCCACATCAAATCGATGACAACCGCCGACACCGTTGCCGACCTTCTCAATGACCTGCAGGTCGAAGCGGTCGAGAGCGTTCGGCTGGCCTACCCCGACGCTGACGTTGTGCATATGGATGTCCGAGACGCCTTTGATCACGACGAGAAGTTGTGCGCAAAGCTCAGCCCTGATGACGCGCTCTCAAATCCCATTTGGTTTCGCGACGATACGAATCAGATTCAACGGGTCTTTCCAGGCTCGCATTGGAACTTCTTTCCGGCTTATGAAGGTCTCGCGTCAGAATGTGGCGACGGAGGCCACTTCGCTCGATGCCAAGAATCCGGGCACCCAAATGAAGCCGGCCACCAGCGGCTGGGTGAGTGCTTGGCCGAGGTAGTCGATCGTGACAAGACCAACCGAAACGTTCGGTGCTACCGAAAACTCGAGAGGAGCACGATCGTTCAGGACCTGTAGGAGCCTCGACGGCCAGAGTTGGGGAACTCCGCCACGCCGCCGCCTTCATGGGCGGCGAGCCTCTTGGGGGTGTGCCGTAAGCACTGCCATACTCGTGGTTGAAACTGCTAGTTTCGCAGCGGATGTCGAACTCACGACAGCCACTAATTTTGTGCACAGCGCTCGTTCGGCTTCGTTGGCGCCATTGGCCTTCCAACAGTTAGCACAGCGCTAAGGCCAGAATCATTCGTAATGAATAGGTCAGGAGTTCAATTCTCCTCTCGGGCTCTGTAGCTGCAACTCTGAGAGTGTTCGCGGTGGTATTCCCGCAACTTCTTTCTCCGGGCTAGTTGTCGATGACGCCAGGGTCGCAGGTTTGTTCCGCTCGGTCGGCGGCCGCGTTCAGGGCATCAATGTCTTCCTGAGTTAAGTCGGACCGTCCCGAAAGCAAACCAAACATGGTTTGCAGCTGTTCGTCAGGCAATTGGTCGAGGACACAGATGTTGTCGACGTCGTCGCCCGCCGCTCGATTCAGTACCTCACGAAGATCCGTACACTCTTGGATGCCGTCATCAAAGCTCTCAGAGAGGAGCTGCGCTTCAGCAGCGGATAAATCGATGTCGGTGGGCATCCCATCGCCGGTAACGCCCATGGTGGCGAGCTCCTCGATGCCGACCTGGGTAACAATTCGGTCGGCGACGCACGTGTTTTCGGTGTCGGTGAACACTGCGCCGCCCATTTCGTTCGAGATGACGCCCACGAGTGCAATGTGTTCGGGGGAGTCGTCACTAAGAAGAGACTCCTCGACCCCGTCGCTCCCGCACGCTGACGCAACGAGAACCATGCCGAGAATGAGAGTGGTAACTAGGCGAGCTGTCATTGCTGAATTCTAGATGCTCGATAGCAGCCGTTGTCTGCCGGGCCTTCGGCGGTGCGGCGCACCGGCCGCACTCGAGGGGCACTCTTAACTTCTGAACGAGCTGTCCGATTGAACGTTATGCAAAGCCATGTCGTTCGTTCGTGTTCATTGGTCGTTGCGCTTATGGCGGGCTTGGTGCTGGCCATCGTGCCAGAAGCCGCCGCGCAACCTCTTACTTGTGGTGGCCTCACTCCCACGATCACCGGAACGCCGGGGCCTGATGTCATCGATGGCACGAGTGGCGATGATGTCATTGCTGGCGGCGCTGGTGATGATGTGATCCGTGCAGGTGGCGGAAACGATGTCATTTGTGGTGATGCCGGGCTCGACGTGCTCGTCGGAGGACCAGGGTCTGACCTCATCTACGGAGGCACTGAGCGCGATGTAATCCGAGGCGGCAAGGGTGCTGACCGGGCATACGGCGGGGCGGGCGACGACAAGTTGTTTGGAGGCTCTGGTGATGATGAGCTTCGCGGCGAAGAGGGCAACGATCGCCTTGAGGGCGGTTCGGCCTTCGACGAGTTGATGGGCGGTGACGGCGATGACGTTCTGAAGGGGCAGAAAGCCACCGATCGTTTGTCCGGCGGTGCCGGTGATGACGACTGCGGCGGTGGGGGAGCCCCCGACTTCGCAGAGGCCTCGTGTGAAACGGTTTCTTCGGCTCTCGAGCTGGGCGAGGACGTTTCAGACCTAGACGGCCTGACCGTAGTGAGCGGGCTTGGGACGAACGAACTTCCATCGGCGATTGGCTCTGGCGGGCTACTCATCGATTCCGGAACGCCGTTCGTAGCAATTCAGACAGCTCACCTTCCCGACGCAATTGTGTACGCCATTTCGACGCGATCGGGTGGCGTTAACGGGGCAATCGAGTGGACCATCGACGATGTGCTCGTCCCCCGAAACCCGCGTCGCTCACTCGACCAGGGATTCAGCCCGATCTGTTGGAGAGTTGGTTCGGAAGTCACTCTCCCGAACATCGTTGGGATCGTAGATCTGACCGATCAACTGGCCGAGCCCGGACACGCATATCCGGCGATTCTTACCTGGGAAGCCGACGTAACGACCAAACGTTGGACTCGAGTAAGCCCAGCGGGAGTCGAGTGCGAGGTTTAGCCTTGAATAGGTCAGCGGCTCGACTCTGCTCTTGGGCTCAAACGTTGAGAATTCAGTGAGGCACGGGGCATTCGCTGGCAATGTCAAGCACGGTGTAGATCCGGCCAATCCCCATGCAGAACCCCACCGTCGCGCTTAGTTCGACAATCTCGGCGTCGGTGTAGTGAGATCGCATTTCGTCAATGAACACGCTGTCGATTTCCGTGTGAGCAAGCGCAAATCTTTCAGCGAACTCAATGGCAAGGCGCTCCCGGCGACTAAGCGTGTCAATCTCGTCGTACCTCTCTACTGAGGCGTATTCCTCTTCGGTGACCGTCGGCTGCGCACCCGGCGCAGATCGTGTGTCGAGTCATATGGGGCAGGCGTTGATTTGCGCAATCCGCATTCGTGCGAGCTCGCGCTCGCGTGTCGACAGTGCTCCGGCGTACATTGTCTTCGAGAATTTTCCGGCGACCTCATAGAAGTCGGGAGCGAGCTGCCACATCCGTGTCTGCTCGGTTTCGTTGCCGTCTGGCAACTCGATTCGTGCCATCAGATGATCTCCGTATTTGCGTGTGATCTGCCGTCTCGATCTTCGACGAATGCAGGCGCAGCCGCAAATAGGTCGCCAGTTGTCCGTGGAGCGACGACTCGCAGGACAAACGAAGCGAAGGAAAGATCTTCTCGGAGAAGCTCTTACGCCGTTTGAGCTGCCATTGGTGGCCGCGGCGAGTTCGCCTGCATGAATTTCGCAGCCTTGTCGAGCCCCTCTCGTGACTCTGGAAGCATCGGAGCGAAGGCTTGGTAGACATGCCAGAGGTCTGGAGCCACGTCGAGTTCGACGTCAACTCCTGCTGCCCTCATGCGGTCGGCGAGACGGGTCGAATCATCGAGAAGGACTTCGTCGTCGCCAACCTGGATAAGCGTGGGGGGGAGCCCCGAGAGGTCAGCGAACAATGGCGATACACCGTCGTGCATTGCTGGCAGGTCGCCTCGGTAGTGATCGGCGAAGCCGGCAAGCCAGTCGGGGTTGATCATTGGGTCGGCGTCCGCACGAGTCTTGACACTGTCACCCGATGCGGTGAGATCGGTCCACGGCGAAAACAGCACCGAGGCAACAGGCAGAGGTCGTCCCTCGTCGCGCATGCGGCACATCGTTGCCAGAGCAGCACCTCCGCCGGCCGAGTCTCCGGCTAGCACGATGCTTTCCGGATCGACCAGTGATTGGAGTGCCGTAAATGCGGCAACGCAGTCGTCGATGGCGGCCGGGTACGGATGCTCGGGTGCTAGTCGGTAGTCGACGAGGGTCACCGTTGCGTTGGCTCGCACGGCGAGCCACTGCACCCAGTTGGCACTCGACTCCGGCGAACCAAGCACGTATCCGCCACCGTGGAAGTAGAGAAGGTGGCGTTCAGAGAGGCTCCGGGTGGGGGTGAGTTGAAGACACCGCACCCCGCCCAGGTGAAGCTCTTCCGCTGTGGCAGTCCGGGCCCGTGGCAGCTTGGCCATTCGCTCGAGGTTGGAGCGTTGTTGCTCGATCGGAACATCAGGACCGGGGATGAGTTTGCCCAAACTTCGCTTTGCCGCTTTTGCTTGCCAGGAGATCATGTTGCCAGTCTCGCGCCCGGCGAGGCGCATGGCCACGCGACGTTGACCAGTGGCGCTATCGGACCCCACGCTAAAGTCACGAAATGATCATCACCTTGCTGTCGCGGTTACGAGTGTTTGTGCTGCTCATGCTGCTCTTTGTGGCACTTTCGATACCTGCGCCGCATGCGGGAGCCCAAGGCGATGCCTGCGACGACCTTATTGACCTCTACGGGGTTGATGACCCTGAAACCCTTCAGGGCGCCATCGACCAGGCGGAAGTTGAAACCGGCCTGGACTTCCACGTGTTTGCCACAAACACGCTGGCCGTCGGACAGGATCTTGCGGCAGCATCATTTGCCAACTGCGCAGGCGCCTACGTCGTGCCGGGCGAAGCTGCCGATGACACAGTCGTCCTGGCGGTCGCCGTCGAGGACCGAGACTTTGCCGTGGTTTATGGCAGCAACCTCAACGGCCGACTCGATGATGATGTCGACGCCATCTTCGATCGCATGGCCGCGTGGTTTCAGAACGATGACTTTGGCGCCGGGCTCGCAGCCGGTGTCGACGAGGCCGTCGATGGTCTCGAGACCGAGCCAGCAAACGTCGTGGGCTGGGTCGGCGCAGGTGCCGCCGGAGCCGCAGTGCTCGTGGGCGGTGGCGCTGCCCTTACCGGAGTGCGCCGAAAGAACAAACGAGAGAGCGACGACGCAGCCGCCGAGTACGACAAGACCTCGTCGCAAGTAACCGATGTCCAAGCCCGTTGGTACGACGCCGAGGAAAGCGCATCGGTCCTTGGTGATCGTCTTACTGGCTCGAGCATGGAGCGCCTTGAGACCGCACAGCTTGCTGCCGTCGACGCATCGCGCCAGCTTTACGACGCCTGGTCACCAGTTTCCGATCTCGATGGTGCGCAAGTAGCAAAACTCGATGACGCATCGCGTGCCGAGGCCTTTGAGCATGTCTCCAAGGCTGCCGCAATCTCCAAAGAGAATGCCGGGGCCCTGCAATCATTCGAAGCGGTCGTGGCCGAACTCGACGGCGCCGTGGATCACATGGCGACCCTTCACACCACCACGTCAGAACGGATTGGTGCCGGACGCCAGGCAGCCATTGCCCGATCCGGCGAAGGCTGGGATGTATCGGCGGCCGAGCAACGCCTCGACCAGCTCGATAGGGCGCTTGGACATATCGATGCCTTCGCGCTGCGCATCGACATCGACACGATGAAACCAGCGCTTGAACCGCTTGCGGCCGAAGCCGACTCGATTGCTTCGGACCTGGAGCAACTCGATCAGCGGCGTGACGAGGCCACTACTCGACGTACAACAGTCGCGAGCGAAGCGGCAGGCCAACTCGATCGCGTCGGCACTGCTCGAACCATGATCGATGGCTGGCAACGTACCCACGCTTCAGCCTCGTTCGATGACGCACTCGCCTACCCGGGTGAAGCGGCCAAACAGCTAGAGCGGGCCCAACTTCACATCAGCGAAGCCGACGCCGTTGGAGAAATTCCGAGAAACGTTGGAGTTCTCCGGGAGGTCAACGCAGATCTCGATGCTGCCGAGGTTTCCATCGACCTCGCTGACGAACTACTCGACAATCTTGACGCACTCGATGTCGAGCTCACCGCAGCTCTTCGAGATGCTCCCGCTGCAATGGCTGAAGCCCGTACCGATGCAGCAACGCTCACCGGATACGTGTCGACGCATCGAAACGACCTGTCGCCGGCCGCTCAGGAGATAGCCCGTCAGATCTCAAGCGATCTCGCTGAGGCCGAGGCAGCCCTTGCCCAGTCGCCACCCGATTCCCTGCTGACCCTCGAGCTCGCCGAGGACATCGGCGAAGACGTGGACGAGCAGGTCGCAAAGTTTAGAGTGACGGTCGGCGAGAGGGAACGGATCCGAAGCGCCGCCAACTCCCAGCTTCGTGCCGCCCAAACCGCCATCGAGCGCGCCGATCGGCATGTCGGCAGCCATATGTTCTCGGACCGGCAATCCAAGAGCGCTCAAGGGCAGGTCGATGATCTCCGCGTTGAGTTCAATCAGCTCGTGGGTGAAGTAGCGGCCAACCCCGAACAGGTGATTACCCGTGCGAGGAACATGACAACGGTCGCCGATCAGCTTTACCAGGAAGCGCAACGACGTCAACGAAACAGCCGTCGCCAAGCCGGAGCCGTCATCCTTGGCACCGGCGGCTTCGGTGGAGGGCGTCGCACTCGCAGTACGAGCCGTTCACGTAGTCGAGGTGGATCTCGTCCACGAACTCGGTCACGGAGTAGCTCACGGTCATCGAGTCGTTCCGGCGGCTTCAAAGGTGGCCGTTCCGGCAAGTTCTGAGCCGTCGGGCCAGCATCGGCAAGATTCTGTAAGGATGACTCCAGCTTTTTCGGGTTCGGTTCGATAACCATAAATATGGCGGGAGATCGACCGGAGAAGCCGGAGAAGAAGACGCGACCCACGCTTCGCTGGGTTTGGGTCGTCTCTCTGGTCGCTTTGGCCGTTCTGGTCACCGCAGCAGTGTCTGCGCTGGGGTCGCCGCCCGCTCCGATGGCGATCTGGGCGTGGGAAGGCCCGCAACAGGCCGTACTCGATACGGCGATTGAAGAAGACTTCGAGACCGTCTTCTTGTACGCGCCACCAGGTTTCTCAACCGACCCGTCCTATGCGCTGTTCATCGCTGATGCTACCGAGGCCGGGGTTGCGGTTTGGGCTCTCGCTGGCGAACCGTTCTGGTCCAACGACTCGGAGCCATTCGAAGCCTGGGTCGACGAGGCAACCGAATCGGGGCTCTTCGCAGGCTTAGCCCCCGATGTTGAACCCTGGGCGCTGCCTCGCTGGGAGGATGAGGACCGCCAAGCGGAGATCATCGCGAACTACCTAGAGGGCCTTGCTGCGGTATCTGGCCGAACCCACCTACCTATCAACGCCGCCGTGCCGTTTTGGTTCGACGGTGTCGACCAGCTAGACGGCACGACCTTGATCGAGTCGGTGATGCAGCATGTTGATGCAGTAACGGTTCTCGCTTATCGAGACGCCGCCGCCGGACCCGACGGCATCGTTGACATTGCTCGCGGCGAGTTGGCCTACGGCGCGGCAAACGACGTTGCCGTGATGGTTGCCGTCGAGACCGCCGAAGTAAGCCCGACGAAAATAACGTTTGCCGAGGAGGGCAGGTCGGCGATGTTTGACGAGCTAGAAGTCGTCGAGGAAGCATTCGCCGGTGAAGCGGCCTTTGCTGGTCTTGCGGTGCACGATCACGTCAATTTCACAGCCATTCCAGAGTGACAGCCCTTATTGCTCTCGTGATGGGTACAACAGGGCCAGTAGCAAGGCGCAGCTGATGCAGGCGATGGTGAGCGCACCAAACGCCAGGCGGAAATTCTGGGCGGTTGCCATGGTCGAGTCGCCAACAAGGGCGATGACCATGGCAACGCCTAGGGCTGCGCCCATCTGGCGAATCGTTAGTGCTACGCCATTCGCCTGGCCGTAGCGGCCCTCGTCAACATCGAGGAGCGCTGCCGAGGTAAAGGTTGCCCATGCCAGGGCTCCGCTGACTCCGATAAGAAGAGCCCAGGGGAACAGGTCGGTCCAGTAGTTGCCCTCCTCGGTCAGCCGCCACGACATCATCGCCATAGCGATGGCAGCCGTACTTACCCCGAGGATCAAGAGCATCTTGTGGTGACCGTGATCGCCCCAACGGCCGGCGGCCCGAGCCATAACAAGGTGGGCAAGAGGTCCCGGAGCGATGGCAAGGCCCGAAGCCAGAATGCTCCACCCCCAGATCTCTTGAAGAAACAGCGGTGCGGCAAACCAGAAGCCGGTGGTCGCCATGTTATAGACGGCGATGAGGCTCCCGGCTACGGCGAAACGTCGTATCGAAAACAGCGAGAGGTCGAGGAGCGGAGCCGGGTGGGTTCGCGACCGGACAACCACGCCATAAGCAAGAGCCAACCCTGCTGCCAGCGCCCCGAGCACGAAGGAGCTCGTCCAACCCCACACCGATCCCTTCAGCAACACGGCGACGACGAGTCCTACGGCGACCGCTCCCATCGGTGCGCCGAGGAGGTCGAGAGGACCGTCATCGCTGGACTCAGAAGGGGTTGGTCGTTCCTTCAAAAACTGCCTGCCGAACAGGTAGAGCGCAAGGGCGATTGGCCCGAGCGCCCCGAACACCCATCGCCAATGTGCCAGGTCCACAACAGCCGCCGAGATAGGCGCCGCTGACGCTCCAGAGATTGCGGCCAAACCTCCCCAGATAGCTACAGCCATCGACATCCGACTCTGGGGAAATTCGGGGAGAGCTAACGCAAGCGATGACGGCACCATCATGGCGGTAGCAAAGCCTTGGCCGGTTCGTGCGGCGATCAGCCAGCCGACGCCGGGCGAAATCGCTGCCGCAAACGAGGTGATTGCGAACAGTGCGATGCCGGCGAGGAAGACTCGCCGAGGGCTGATCCGGTCTGCGAGTCGGCCGGCCACAAGTAGCAACGAGGCGGCCGCGATCGAGTAACCCGACAAGGCCCAGCCAAGCGTGCTTCGCGAAACGTCGAACGATTCCTGCACCGCAGGGAAGGCAACGTTCAGGGCGCTCCCCGCATAGGTGCTGAGCGCCTGGCCGCTGGCCGTCAACCCGAGAACCAGCCACGCCCGGCGTGGAATTGTTTCAAGTTCGCCAATCGCTGATTCTCCGATGGGAGAGCTTGCCACGGGCGCGGAAATCACTGTGCATCCGTTTGGCTCGGTAGCCTCACTCCTATGAGCGACGTACCCCATGACCGCGACTGGTGGCTGGCTTCCGACGACAAGTGGTACCCGCCAGAGCAACACCCCGGCTACGGCCAACGAATCAGCGCGGGTGACGTTGGGCTTGAGTCAGCGGCCTACGAAGACCCTGTCGCGGTCGACGAACTCCCTGATGATCCGATGCCCGACCTCGAACCGGTCGTCATCGAGATCCAACCAGAACCTGAGATCGAACCGACCGAGCCAGAACCCGAACCGGTCGCAGAGGTTTTCGTGGCTCCCGCCGCCGAGCCCGGTGAGTCCCCTGACTCGTCGGACATCGAAGAGACCCCGGTTGATGGACAGCATGGCGAAGTCGTCGTCGACGGCTCGAGCTTTGTCGACCGACTATTCGAGTTGTCCGAGCAACGAGTAGCCGGCGAGATCGACGACGACGAGTTCGCTGACGCCCAGACTCGCCTCATCCAAGGCGACTAGGCGGCGGCCATTGCGGTTACTTGTTCGACGACGTAGTGGACGTCTTCGATCGGCATGAGCGGATCCATTGGGAGCGACAGGATCTCGTCGGCGGCAACCTCGGCGCCGGGGCACGGAGGAGTTGCGTCGGCGAGCCATGGCTGCTTCGACAGTGGAACCGGATAGTGAATTCCCGAGCTCACACCAACCTCTTTGAGTTTGGTCTGGAGGTCGTCACGGTTCTGAACCCGAGCCACCAGAAGGTGGTGAACGGCTCCGTCTTCCCAGGGAACCAACTGGGCCCCAAGAAGCGAACGGTAGGTCTCGGCGAGAGCAACCCGGTTTGCCGTCCAAGCAGGAAGGTGCCGGAGTTTTACGTCGAGCACGGCAGCCTGAAGGCCGTCGAGCCGCGAGCAGTAGCCGACGATGTCATGCACGTACTTGCTGGTTCGACCATGATCACGAATACGACGGACCTCGTCGATCAGCGCTGGGTTCTGGGCGATGACCATTCCGCCGTCGCCGAAGCCGCCAAGGTTCTTGCCGGGGTAGAAACTGAAACAGGCGGCGTGGCCAATGGTGCCAACCGGCATGCCATCGGTGGTGCCGAGGTGGGCCTGTGCTGCATCTTCAATAACGATCAAACCTTCGTTGCGCCAGGCCTCGAGGTGGGCGGCCGGAATGATGTGGCCGTAAAGATGCACGGGCATGACGGCCCGGGTGGCCGAGGTCTTCACTGCGTCAACGGTCTCGGGTGTTAGAAGAAGTGTGTGTGGGTCGACATCGGCAATGACCGGCGTCGCTCCAACATGCACCACAGCTTCGGCGGTGGCGATGAAGGTCATGGCTGGCACGATTACTTCGTCGCCGGCGCCCACGCCAAGTGCCCGAAGGGTCAGGCTGAGCGCATCGGTTCCGGAGCCGCAACCAGCACCGCTGCCGGTCTCGTGAGCTTCGCCAAAGGATTCCTCAAATGTTTGAACCGCTGATCCGCCAACAAAGGCGGTGTTGTCGATGACATCGGCAACGGCCGCATCGAGTTCGCCTTTGATCGACGCGTGCAGTCGCTTGAGGTCTTGGAACGGTACGTGCTTCACAGGTTTCTCCCGGGATTTCCAATGATGACGGCCCCAGCGGGGACATCCTTTGTGACAACCGAACCGGCACCGATCATGGCGTTCTCGCCAATCACGACCCCTGGTAGGAGAACGACGGCGGCGCCGACGGTTGCTCCAGCGTGAAGGTGGACGCCATCGAGGCGGTCCTTCGAGTCTTCCTGGTTCGGGTATTTCGAGTTGGTAACCGTCACTCCTGGGCCCAGCCAAACGCCCTCTTCAAGGACGCTGAATTCGGGCACGAAACAACGGGAGTGCAAACGCACACCGTCGTGGAGAGTGACGTGATGTTCGACGATCGTGTGGCTTCCGACCGATACATTCTCGCCGAACGTGCACTCTTCGCGAACGAGCGCACCGTGGCTGACATGCAGACCGGCGCCGAAGGTTGAACCGCGATAGACCACGCTGTGGCTTCGACAGATCGCCTTGCCCGCAAAGGTTGGAGCGGGCAGCGATTCTTGGTCGAGTCCAATGACCGCAAAGGCGCCGACGGTGAGTTCGTCAGTGCGGACGATGTCGTCGGACAGGATGGCGGAGGCGTGGATCACGCCGCGATCTGACCCGTGCTGGTTGTGCCAGGAGCATCGAGCTTCAGTTGTGTTTCTTCGATGTCGACCGGCCGGCCGTTTTGTTGGGCTGATTCTTGGATGGCCGTGAGAACCTTGACGACCTCGAGGCCGTGGCGGCCATCGGTCGGGACCGCTGTGCCATGGGTGGCGGCCTGTCCGAAGGCGTCGATCTCCGAAAGGAGCGGTTCGCTCATCTGGATGCGCGGCACAAGGATGTCGCCGGCACGGGTGCGCCACTGGAAGTCGCCGAGGCTTTCGTACTCGCCGAGGCCTTCGCTGCGGGCCACGCCGCTGTCGACCATCCACAGAGGCTGATCGGCGCTGACGTCGTTAAAGATCGCCATCTTCTCGTCGCCGACCACGGTCATAAGTCGGGTCTTGCGCGGGTCGATCCAGCTCACGTGAAGATTGGCGCCAATACCCGACGGGTAGGTCAGGCTGGCAAAGCAGACATCGTCGATTCCTTGCTGGATAAACGAAAAGCCTTTGGCGGTTACCTGTGCGGGGGTCTCACCGAGCAGGTAGTTCATGATCGAAATGTCGTGTGGAGCGAAGTTCCAGAGCGCGTTGGTGTCGCGGCGGATACGGCCGAGCGAAAGGCGCTGGCTGTAGAGGTAGGTGACGTTGCCGAGTTCGCCGCTATCGATCCAACCCTTGAGGTGATGAACCGGAGCGGAGTAGAGGAAGGTGTGCCCGACCATAAGGACGAGCGAACGGGCGTCGGCCTCGTTGTTGAGCATCTCGGCATGCTCGACGGTTTCTGCCAGCGGCTTTTCGACCATGAGGTGGCGGTCGGCTTCGAGAACCTGCATGCCAAGGCTGAAGTGGGTGCTCGCCGGAGTGGCGAGCACCACGGCCTTGACCGACTCGTCGTTCAGTACTTCGTCGAGCGTCGACCAGGTCTTGATTCCCGGATGCTTCGAGATGGCGAGTTCGCGCCGACTCTCGTCGGGGTCGCACACACCGATCAGTTCGGTGGAGCTTGCCGCCCCAACGTTGCGGGTGAGGTTGACACCCCAGTAGCCATAGCCAATGACGGCAGTACCGATTCCGGTGGTCATGAATCCTTCTTCCGGGAGAACGCGTCCTCGATCGTCGAGGTCACGAAGCCCGCACCCCAACTGAGGTGCATGGTGGGAAACGCTGCAAGCAGCGCCAGTTTGGAATAGTCGTGTTCGGATTGGTCGGCGTGCACCGTGGCGGCAACGCAACCAGCGAAATAGGTGGCCCAAGACGCTGCGGTGAGGGAGCGGAGCGGACCTCCGACGGCGATAGCCACCGGAGTAATTGCGGCACCAACCGCGAGGGCCGGTGCGACAAGGTGGCGAGGCTTCGTATCGCCCGGGTGTTGTCGGGCAACGCGTGCCTTCCAGCGCCCGTAGTGCCAGAACTGGCTGCCGAGAGCCTTGCGGGTTGGGCGTGGTCGGTAGATCGATTCGATCGATGGTTCGAGGAGGAGTTCGTGGCCGGCTTGTCGGAGTCGAACGTTGATCTCATAGTCAGAGTTGCGGGCGAGCGACTCGTCGAAGCCGCCGATGTTCACCAATGCTTGACGGACATAGGCAGGGTGGCTGATGGTGTCGACGAGTTGTCGGGTTGTGGCCATGCGATGAGCTGAAGCCATTCCGAATGGCGAAACCATGGCCATGCCGTTCGACATGCTGACCGGCGTGGTGCCGAGGTGGTAGTAGCTGCCGCCGACTCCGGCGACGCCGGTTTCGAGGAGCACTTTGACCGAGCGGCTTACATAGTCCGTTGCTGGCACACCGTGCGACGAGAAGAGGCAGACCACATCGCCTTTGCCTTCGAACGCACCCAGGTTGAAGGCGGCGGCAGCCGACCCAATGGGATTGTCGATGACTCGGATCCATGGTTCGGTAATCGATCGCTCTTCAACGTATTCGCGTGACCCATCGGTCGACCCGCCATCGATGATCAGCACGTCCAGAAGGTCGTGCGGATAGTCCTGCGCGGCGAACGAATCGAGACAGGACTCGATCGAGCCAGATTCGTTGAGCATTGGAATCGCGACGGTCACCACGGGATCGTTTCCCAGGGCGGCGAGAGCGGGTGTTGCGGCACTGTCGATCACGCTGCTCCTGTCGGCTCACGGTGGCGAGTTTTGAGGCCTGGCAGGGACAGGAAGAGGGAGGGGATGGGTCAAACAACGATCGTTGATGGGCCGTCTAGTCTCGCTGGCATGAGCGAACTGTCACCGGCCACTTTCGGATTTCAAAAGCTTGTTGGGTTCGAGGCTGAAAAGGGAGAGGGCACGGCCTTGGTGACGCTAGAGATCGAGGCCCATCACCTCAACCCAAATGGCGTGGTCCACGGTGGGGTGGCGTACGCGATGATGGACACCGCAATGGGTCGGGCCACGATGAGCCTGCTCGACGACGACAAGATCTGCGCCACGATTGAGATGCAGGTCCGGTATTTCCGGGGAGTCAGTAGCGGACGCCTCAATGCGACAGCCACGGTCATCAACGCTGGCCGACGGATCGTGCATGTCGAGGCTCGGACCGTCGACGGCGACGGCCGCCTCATTGCCTCATCGACAAGTAGTTACGCGGTGCTCGAGGCTCCGACGAGCTCATGACGTCGTCGCATCGTCCACTGCCTGTCGCTGATCGATGGTTCGAACGGCGAGCGATTTCCGACCAGCTCACGTTGCTGTGGGAGCCGCATGTCATCGAACTCATGCGATGCAACATCTGGCACGTACAGGGACGCAACCGGGATCTCGTCATCGACACCGGTATGGGTGTCGCAAGTCTGGTCGACGCGATGTCCGACCTCGTCGATAAGCCAGTCATGGCCGTGGCCACTCATGGTCACGGTGATCATGTTGGTGGGCATCACGAGTTTGATGAAGTACTGGCTCATCCGGCCGAGTCGGCCGATGTCGCTCAGCCCGAGCTGAAGAGTTTGCACATCCGCGACGAATGGGGACAGGCGGGCATCGATGGTCTCACGAAGTCTGGATATGTCGTCGACAGCGAGTACTTCGTTACTGCGCTCCCTGCTGGTGTGACACTCGAGAGCTTCATACAACAAGAGGCGGTCGTCACCCGAGAGATAGATGAAGGAGATGTCATCGACCTTGGCGACAGGCATTTTGAAGTCCTGCATCTTCCCGGACATTCGCCTGGGTCGATCGGTCTGTGGGACCCGTCGAGCGCCACCCTCTTCTCCGGCGACGCAATCTATGACGGGCCGCTTCTCGATGAACTTCCCGGGTCCGATATCGCCGCATACTGCACAACGATGAAACGGCTGCTGGAACTGCCTGTCAACGTGGTGCACGGGGGCCACGACGCAAGTTTCGGGCGTGATCGCCTACGCGAGATCGCTCGTCGGTACCTCGACAAACGAGCCTGATCGGCAGGAGTCGGAAACGAAACGTCCTGAAAACAGGGAATGCGGACCGTCTCATCGAGACGACCCGCATCCTGTGGGGTTCCGCCACCACGTGTCTCTATCTTGCAGGACATGAAATGCCCAAAGTGTCGGCTAGCCGACACTTTGGGGAGACTCGCCAAGAAAAAGCGCGACTTCTCACGGCAGTGTCTTCACGGCAGCGCCCTTCTTCACGGCAGTGCCCTTGTTAGAGAGCCTTGCCCCGCTTCCGAAGCTCGTCGGCATCCAAAACCACGATCGACCGGCCCTCTTGCACCATCAAGCCGTCGGCCTTGAGCTCGCCGAGCGTGGCGTTGACCGTCGCTCGGGTGGTGTTGCACAAGGCGGCGATCTCGCCCTGGTGAAGGCGAATCGTGCCTGCCGGGTAGGCATCGAGCAGTTCGCAGACCCTTCTGATGACGCGTTCAGGAGCCGTCAACGCCGTCAACTCCATCTGGCGAGTCGTCAACCGCTGCACGGTAGAAGTGAGAATCTCAAGGAGGAGCCGATCGATATTGACCGACGTGCGCCGCAGCTCGTCAACCGCACTGCGATCGAGCGCCAGCGACGATGCCTTGTCGATGGCCGTCACCGTGGCGGTGCGGGTTGATTCGGTACTGAGTACCGCCATCTCGCCGAACACATCACCCGGGCCCAATACGACGAGTGCGGTGCGATCGCCTGACTGGCTCGTCGAGTGAACAATGAAGTGTCCACGGTTCACGATGTGCAGTGTTTGGCCCTGATCGCCCTGGTGAAAGACCACCTGGTTCTTCTTGAACTGGGTGCTGTGCATCGCTTTGAGCACCCGTTCTCGATCGGTCGGATCCAGCGAGTCGACGAAGCCCTCAACCTTCACTTGCTCGCGCTCCCATCGTGTCTAATGTGTCCCATGAAGTGACCGTACCCCGGCCCTAAGGTCGGGTGCTGGGTTCACTGCATTCCGCAACTGAAAAGAACCGAATCGTGCCCGATATTGAGTGGAACAAAACCACCTGGACCCGCAATGTTCCCCATGCGTTCAAGTCGTTCGACATTGACAATTATGGAGACCACTGGGGCAAGGTCGAGGAAACCCCTCATCTCATCAACTTCCGCGACCGGTTCCTTCTTCCCTTCGTAAGTCCCGAAGTTCGTGCGCTCGAAATCGGTTCGGGCGGAGGCCGCTGGACCGAGTACCTACGGGTCTGCAACTCGCTCGTATGTGTCGACGTCAACGAGGTCATGCTCGACCTGGTCCGGGAGCGGTTTGCCGAGCAAGACAATCTCGATTTCGTGCTCACCGAAGGAACCGACCTTCCAGGTGTTGCCGACAGCTCGATCGATCTCATCTTTTCTCACGACGTGTTTGTGCATGTTGATCCGCTCGAGGTCTTCGACTATCTCGCCGAAATCCGACGAGTCATCACCGATAAGGGCACCGTGGTCATCCACTATGCCGATCAGGACAAGGTTGGTGCGCAGAAGAACAAAGGGTTCGCTCGAAACAACCCCCGGTTGATGCGAGCTCTCATCGAGCACTCGGGTTTCGAGATCGTCGATGAGGACAGCAACATCTTTAACCACTCATCGGTTGCGCGCTTCGAGCCACGCTAGGTTGCCAGTATGCCAACAGTCGAGTGGAACAAAAAAGCCTGGACAAACAACGTTGCCTATGCCGAACGCAAACTCGATATCGAGAACTACGGCGATCATTGGGGAACCATCGAAACCAAGCCGCATCTCAAAAAGATGCTCGAGCGGCACCTAGCTCCGTATGTGAACCCCGAGATCAATGCGCTCGAAATTGGTTCGGGTGGTGGCCGCTGGACGCAATACCTCGTGCCCTGCAAATCCGTCGTGTGCGTCGATGTCAACGAGGTGATGATCGAGCTGCTCCAGAAGCGCTTCGCCGATTTCTCTCACTTCGAGTACGTCCTCACCGAGGGATCCAACATCGATGGCGTCGCAGAGAAGTCCATCGACTTCGTGTACTCGCATGGCGTATTTGTGCACATCGACCCTCTTGAGGTCTACGACTACCTCGTGCGCGTCCGCCAGCTGGTGAAGGACGATGCGACGCTCATTATTCAATACGCAGACCAGGACAAGCAGGCTGCTCGCGACAACGACGGATTCGCTCGAAATAACCCTCGCCTCATGCGTGCCATGGTCGAGCATGCCGGTTTCGCGATTGTCGAAGAAGACATCGAGCTGCTGCATCACTCGTCAGTGATGCGCTTTACGCCTGTCGGGGATTAGGCCAGAAAGCGTTAACCGGCTGCGTCGGCGCACGTGAGTGCAAGGCTTTTGAGACCGGTTGCGTACCCCGATTGAAACTCTGATGGGTACTCGTCAACCCAGTCATCAGGTGGTGCTGCTGCCTCGAATCCGTAGACGTCGCACGGAAGAGAAATGCCGACTGCTTCGCCAACGTCGAACCCTTTGCCGAAGTCTGGGTGGGCGTCCAAGGTGTCGTAGTTGACGCCTACTGTGGCCACGCGATGCCGAGCACCAGCGTCGGGGCGGCCGGCGCTCGTGGCGAGATAGTCCTCGGTCAGCGCGGCGCAGCTGTCGGCAATTGCGGTGCTTCCAGCGACATAGCCGGCGTCGAACGCGGGGTTTACAAGCGTGCCGAATTGGTCGATGTCGAACACGGTGACTCCGAGATCGGGATGAATACAGGCTTGGTAGCCGTCATGCATCCCGGCGGCGGCGCCCTCGACCGCCATCGCGTTCCAGAAAACGGTGGAGACGTCGTCCGCCACCGCATCGGATGATGTGGGAATGACGGGGCGGATTTTTAGCGTCGTAGATTGTTCGTTGCCACAGGCGAGGAGAGCCAGCGATGCGAGGAACGAAACAACCAATGCTTTGGCGATCGGCGACATGAAACTGCATCGTCGACGGACTTACCCGATTTCTTGAATATTTTCCCCGATTCTTGGGCCTGGGGGAGGTCAACGTGGTGAAACCGCACCTACAAACCGGAGGCTGGGTTTGGTGAATCCGCCATTCCCGTACCATTAATCGACATATGGGCAATATTCTCAAAGCGACTCTCGACGAACTCGGCACCCTTGTTATCGACGGGGCAATGGGAACCCAGCTCTTCGATCGTGGCCTCATGTCGGGTGATTCTCCCGAGCCATGGAACGTCGATCACCCCGACCGGGTCCAGAACGTGCACGATGCGTATGTCGGCGCCGGTTCCAACATCATCCTCACCAACACGTTCGGTGGCACCGCCAACCGGCAGAAGCTCCATAATCTCCAAGACCGGGTCTACGAGTTCAACAAGGCCGGTGCCGAGGTTGCTCGCCGCTCCGCCGACGCCGTCGATCGGACCGTTCTCGTCGCCGGGTCGATGGGTCCAACCGGGGACCTGTTCGAACCAATGGGCGATCTCAACCATGCCGCGGCTGTCGAGTCGTTCACTGTGCAAGCACAGGGCCTTGTCGACGGTGGCGCCGACATTTTGTGGATCGAAACAATGAGTGATCTCGCCGAGGTGCGCTCCGCTGTCGAAGCAGCATTGTCGATCGAGGGCGATACTCCGGTGTGCACCACTCTGTCGTTTGACACAAAGGGACGCTCGATGATGGGCGTCACGCCACGACAGGCGGTTCGAGAAATCTCCGAAATGGGCGTCACGGCTATTGGCGGCAACTGCGGCAATGGCCTCGATGAGATCGAAGGCGTCATCAGCCAGATGCACGACGCACTTCCCGAAGCCATTCTTATCGCCAAGGCAAACGCCGGAATCCCAAAGTGGATCGGCGACGAGCTCTACTACGATGGCAACCCACAACTGATGGCCGAATACGCGCAGCGGGCGCGAGCGCTCGGCGCCAAGATCATCGGTGGCTGCTGTGGCAGCGGTCCGGAGCACATCTCGGCGATGGCCCAGGCGCTCAGCCCCGACGCCCCGCCGGTCACCGTTGCGCGCGGTTTCGAAATCCCCGACGAGAAGGATGCCCCACCCGATGAGTCGGGTGGCCGTACTCGGTCGGGGCGCCGCCGCCGCAAGGCCGGCTAGCACCCGCGATCCCAACCAAACCTTGGTAGATTCAGCGCATATGGCAGATCAAGCCGACTTTGCCGAACAGGCAATGCCGCTCATGGACGGACTCTACGGAGCCGCACTTCGAATGACCAGGAATCCGGCAGACGCCGAGGACCTGGTGCAAGAGGCGTACTTCAAGGCCTACCGCGGGTTTGGTGGCTTTCAAGAAGGCACCAACCTCAAGGCCTGGATGTACCGCATCCTCACCAATACCTACATCAACATTTATCGCAAGAAACAGCGGCGCCCGACCGAGACCGATCTGGGCGAGGTGGAAGACCTCTACCTGTATCGCCGGCTCGGCGGACTCGAAGCAGCACGCACGGGTCGAAGCGCCGAAGACCTTCTCATGGATACCTTTGCTGAGGCCGAGATTGTCGATGCGCTCGAGGCGCTCCCCGAGAACTATCGCATGGCGGTTTTGCTGGCCGATGTTGAAGAATTTTCGTACAAAGAGATTGCGGAAATACTCGATGTGCCGATCGGGACCGTGATGAGTCGGTTGCACCGTGGAAGAAAAGCGATGCAGAAGTCGTTGTTTGAGTTCGCCGAGTCGCGTGGCCTCTTACCTCGCACGGCTGATGATGGGGTTTCTGACAATGGGTAACGACAATGGGTGCCGACAATGAGCAATGATCAAACCGGAACCGAAGAACACGACGAAGAGCAGGCACCCGTCGCTGGGTTGACCGACGACCCATGTTTCGACGCCGTCAACATGCTCAACTACTACCTCGACCAGGAACTTACCGAGACGCTTCGGCTCACCATCACCCGACACATCGAGTCGTGTCACGGTTGTCTCAAGACCTATGAGTTTCATACCGAGTTGCGCACCGTCGTTCGCCGTCGATCGGTGACCCGAGTGCCCGCTGAACTCCGCGAGCGCATCGCTCGCGAACTCGGCCAATAATTTCCGATTTTCGGGGAACTTTCGCGGGGTTGTGGTGGGTTAGTAGTGCATGGGCACAACGACCACGACAAACGAGACCCGCATCTGCCTTGATGACGAGTGCAACACCCGGCTCTCTCGCTACAACGAGTACAGCTATTGCTCGTTGCACCAGCCAATGGTGACACCACGAACTCGGGGGCGAATTATTGATTAACTCCGCCCCCTTTCCCGAGTGAACTCCGCCAGTTCACGAGCTCGAATGGGTGCGACCCGCCCTGTTGGGTTCACAGCAGATACAATCTGAGGCCATGTACACCCTTGCTGTTGTTTGGCACTTCTGGATCGCCGTGGTTCTTGCCGCTGGCGCGATCTTTGCGGTCATTGCGCTGCTCCTCGGCTACTTCGCTCAGGTCAGCCGCACCAGGTACCCAAAAAAGTGACTTTTTAGATGGCCGACCCAGTCGACTGGAAGATGGCTCGTCGCGTTGCAAGCAAAGTTGCAGCCCGGCAGCCGTTCGCCGACACGTATCTCGACGATCAGATCGTCGCCGACTTCGATGAGTTCACCGCGCAAGCCGAACAGCTTGTTGGTGAAGCCACCGGTTTGTGGTCCACCAGCGGTGAGGCACGCGCACGCGTGGCCGGCCGCGACATGTGGATCGATGCCAACATCGCGTCCTTCCAGCGCCTCCTGCGTCCGTTGCTCGAAAAAATGGGCGACAAGATCGACGATGGCATCATGGCTCCCGTTGGAAGCAAGGTTGCTGGCGCCGAACTCGGGGCGATGCTTGGCTGGATGTCGTCACGCGTTCTTGGCCAGTACGACCTCTTGGTTATCGAGGATGAAAATCCTGAAGATCAAGACATCGTCTATTACGTGGGGCCCAATGTTGTTGGGCTCGAGCGCAAGTTTGCGTTCGACACCCGCGAATTCCGGCTCTGGCTCGCTCTGCATGAAGTCACCCACCGGGCGCAGTTCACCGGGATCCCGTGGCTACGCGAACATTTCCTGAGCCTGGTGCAAGGCACCATGGATTCGGTCGACCCAGATCCACAGCGTTTTCTCGACGGTCTCAAGCGGGGTGTCGACCTCAAACGGGCTGGCGAAGATCCACTGGCTGACGGCGGGATCATGGGGCTTATGGCCTCAGACGCTCAGCGCGAAGTCCTCGATCAAGTTGCGGGTCTTATGAGCCTGCTCGAAGGTCACGGCGACGTCACGATGGACCGCGCCGGCGCTGATCAAATTCCTAGCCAAGAACGCTTCGGCCGAGTCCTTCGAGGCCGCCGCCAAGGCACCCGGGGATTCATGAAGATGTTCCAGCGCATCATGGGCATCGACGCGAAAATCATGCAGTACCAGCAGGGCGAAGATTTCATCGAGGCCATCGAAGGCCATGGCGGCCCCGAACTCCTCGATCTCGCTTGGCTCGGCCCACAGAACCTTCCGCTTATCGATGAGATTCGCGATCCAAAACTGTGGATCACTCGTATGGAGCAGGCGCAACCCGAGATCGCGTAGCCGCACCGATGGCGGGGCAGCTTTCGGACACTTCCGGCGACGATTCTTTTCAGGCCTTTATCGACCACCTGCTTAGCCGGTGCTCGTTCCCGCCCGCGCAGGCCGATGTGGTTTGCGCAGTGTCGGGTGGGCCCGACTCGGTTGCGCTTTTAGTACTTGCCGTAGCGGTTGGGTGTCGTGCGACAGCGGTCCACGTTGATCATGGTCTCCGTCCCGAGTCGGCGAGCGAAGCCGAGCTCGTGCGACGAATCGCCGAGCAGTTCGGTGCTGACTTTGTGTCCGAGACGGTAAACGTGGACCCCGGGCCAAACCTTGAAGCCCGCGCGCGCAAAGCCCGCTACGGCGTGCTCCCGGCCGATGCGATGCTTGGCCACACGGTCGATGACCAAGCCGAGACCATGCTGCTCAACCTCCTTCGAGGGGCCGGACCATCGGGAATGGCAGCGATGGCCTACGACGCTCGGCGCCCAATCCTGCAGCTCCGCCGAAGCGAAACCCACGAGCTCTGCACACGGCTCGGGCTCGATGTGGTGACCGACCCGACGAATACCGATCCGGCCTTTCGGCGAAACCGGATCCGCAACGAACTGTTACCGCTCATCGATGACATCGCCGACCGCGACGTTGCCCCACTTCTTGCATCACAGGCTCCGCTCTTTGGCGAACAAGCGGCATTGCTGGGAGCGTTGGCTGGCGTTATCGACCCGACCGACTGTGCTGCCCTCCGCGATGCGCATCCCGTGCTGGCACAAGTTCGGATTCGAGACTGGCTCCGAACCGAGACCTCGATGGAGCACCCGGTGGACCACGCATCGGTCCAACGAGTCCTTGATGTCGTGCATGGTATTCACAAGGGAACTGAAGTTGTTGGTGGGTGGCGAGTGAGCCGGACATCGGGCCGACTGCGAGTGTCGCCGCCGCTCGGCGACTAGGGTCTCGTTTCGTGCCAGATTCCCCTCGAAAACTTACGGATCACCCCGACGTCGGCGAGGTTCTCGTCTCCGAGGAAGCCATCGCTGCTCGCGTCGCTGAACTCGGTGCACAGATCACTGCCGACTACGAAGGAAAGTCGCTGCTCCTCATCGGGGTGTTGAAGGGCGCCTTCATGTTTATGGCAGACCTGTCGCGGGCTATCGATATGCCGCTCGAGGTCGATTTCATGGCGGTGAGCTCCTACGGCAACAGCACCAAGTCGAGCGGCGTCGTTCGTATCGTGAAGGACCTCGACCTGGAACTCGACGGTCGCGACGTGCTGGTTGTCGAAGACATTCTCGATACGGGTCTTACGCTCAACTACCTGAGAAAGAACCTGCTCAATCGCAACCCGGCTTCGCTTGAAGTCTGTGCGATGTTCATTCGCGAAGGGCGCCAGGCGCCCGAAACCGACCTGAAATACGTCGGCTTCGAGATTCCACCGACCTTCGTTATCGGGTACGGCCTCGACGCGGGCGAACGATTCCGCAATGTTCGTGCGATTCGCGCATTCGAGGGCACCTTGTAGATTTGGTCCGGCAACAGATTCGGTCCGGTAATAAATTCGTTGCGGTAAGATTGTGGTTCCGCTGAAAAGAGCCGATAGGACCAGGACTTGCTTTCAAACCGGATGGATCCCGCAACATGGGCATGAAAAAGCTGTACCGCAGTGTGGTGTTCTGGGTCGTCCTTGCGCTCCTCCTCATAATCTTGTTGCAGTCGATCTTCTCGAGCGGCGACGAACGCGAAGACCTCAGCCTTTCCGAGTTCCGCACGGCGTTGGCCGCCGGCGAAGTTTCAGAGCTCGAGATCAAAGACCGAGATAGTGCAGTGCTCGGCGAGCTCGACGACGGCACGCTCTTCAAAGCGTCCTACGTCCGCGAATTCGGCGATGAACTCGTCCAATTGATCGAAGACGCAAACCCCAAGGTCGACTACAAAGTCGACCGCCAAGAGCAGTCGATCTGGACGAGTCTTCTCTTCAGCCTGCTACCCATCCTTTTGCTGGTGGGCATCTTCTTGTTCTTCATCAACTCGATGCAGGGCGGCGGAAGCCGGGTCATGCAGTTCGGCAAGGCCAAGACCCGACAGACCGGCAAAGACCAACCAAAGGTCACCTTCGCTGACGTCGCTGGTTGCGACGAAGCAGTCCAAGAGCTCGAAGAAATCAAGGACTTTCTCAAGGATCCTGCTCCGTTCCAAAGCCTCGGCGCCAAAATTCCTAAGGGTGTCTTGCTGTTTGGGCCTCCAGGAACCGGCAAGACGCTCCTGGCCCGAGCGGTCGCTGGCGAAGCCGACGTGCCGTTCTTCTCGATCTCGGGTTCTGACTTCGTCGAGATGTTTGTTGGTGTCGGTGCCAGCCGTGTCCGCGACTTGTTCAATCAGGCAAAAGAGGCCGCCCCGGCCATTATCTTTGTCGACGAAATCGATGCAGTTGGTCGTCACCGTGGAGCCGGTCTTGGCGGCGGTCACGACGAACGCGAACAAACCCTTAACCAACTCTTGGTAGAGATGGATGGCTTCGATGTCACGACTGGCGTGATCTTGGTTGCCGCTACCAACCGCCCAGATATCCTCGACCCTGCGCTGCTTCGTCCCGGACGTTTCGATCGACAAATCACCGTCGACCGACCCGACCTCGAAGGCCGACGTGCGATCGCCGCGGTGCACATGAAGGGCAAGCCGGTTGGTCCCGATGTCTCGGCTGACATTATTGCTCGACGTACCCCAGGCTTCACCGGTGCCGACCTTGCCAACCTTCTCAACGAAGGTGCGTTGCTCGCCGCTCGCCACAACAAGAAGCTCATCGGCGCCGAAGAGATTGAAGACGCCATCGATCGCGTCATCGCCGGCCCAGAACGCAAAACCCGCATCATGTCCGACAAAGAGAAGCGAGTCATCGCCTATCACGAAGCCGGCCACGCTCTGGTTGGACACGTGCTTCCTAATTGCGACCCGATCCACAAGGTGTCGATCATCGCCCGAGGTCGCGCCCTTGGCTGGACTCTCGCTTTGCCCACCGAGGACAAGTACCTCAAGTCTCGGTCGGAACTTCGCGACGAGCTGGCAATGCTCCTTGGCGGCCGGACGGCCGAAGAGATCATCTTCGACGACCCAACCACGGGTGCGGCGAACGACATTGAGCGCGCAACCGCAATCGCCCGAGCGATGGTCACCGAATACGGCATGAGCGACAAGCTTGGGCCGCAGCAGCTCGGCCATAAGGACGGCGAAGTCTTCCTTGGCAAAGAGGTCGGCCACGAAGCCAACTACAGCGATGCTGTTGCGGCAATGATCGACGAAGAAGTGCAAGACATCATCGACTCCGCTCACCGCGAAGCACGCGAGGTCCTCACGTTGCACCGTGGCACCCTCGACCGGCTGAGCGACGCACTTGTTGAGCAGGAAACGCTCGACGACAAGGCACTTGCCAACATTTGGGGAGAGATCGAAGACGTCGGTGGCATCCTGGCGAGTCGTAGCCCAGCAAATGAGCTGCGCCGCGGCAGTCTGCCTGCCGCATTCGACGAGTAGAAGCGTCGACTTCGGTCAAAAACCGTCCATTGGAGTGCTGTTCGGGCGCTGATCGCGGTAGAAACTGAGTTCGCCCCACGCGACCCGTTGCGGTCGCTGCCTGATTGAAGGGTTGTTTCTTCATGTCAACGGACTCCTCAGACAAACTCAAAGCGGTTCACGCCGTCGAGGTCGACCAGCCCCGCATCGCGGCGGCTATCCGCGAGATTCTCGCGGCGATCGGTGAAGATCCCGACCGCGACGGGCTTCTGGATACGCCGAACCGAGTGGCCAAGATGTACGCCGAAACTTGTTCGGGTCTGCACATCGATCCGTCCGAACACCTGCTGAAAACCTTCGATGTCGATCATGACGAGATGGTCATGGTGAAGGACATCCCCGTGTACTCAATGTGCGAACATCACCTTCTGCCATTCTTCGGCAAGGCTCACGCGGCGTACATCCCGAAGACTCATGGCCAAATCACTGGTCTTTCGAAGATCGCTCGGGTCGTCGACGGGTACGCCAAACGGCCGCAGGTTCAGGAACGGCTTACCCGCCAAATCGCCGACGCCATGCGTGACGCTCTCGACCCCCAGGGCGTGCTCGTGGTCGTCGAGGCCGAACATATGTGTATGTCGATGCGGGGAATCCGGAAGCCGGGTTCCAGCACCGTCACCTCTGCGGTTCATGGTGTGTTCCGCGAAAGCCAGGCCACTCGCCTCGAGGCGATGCAGTTCATCGGTCGATGAACCGCCGATGAGTTTACTCTCGGCCGGCGACGGCCCGACCCGAGTTATGGGCATCATCAACGTCACCCCCGACTCGTTCTCCGACGGCGGTCAATTCCTCGATCATGATGCCGCTATCGAACACGGCCGACGACTGTTGTCCGAAGGAGCGCACTACCTCGACATCGGCGGAGAGTCGAGCCGCCCCGGTTCGTCACGAGTACCCGAACAAGAGGAGCTCGATCGGGTCTTGCCAGTTATCGAGGCCCTCTCCGCAGACGCCGTGGTCTCTATCGACACGATGAAAGCCTCGGTGGCTCGGGCGGCACTTGCTGCCGGTGCCTCGATCCTCAATGACGTCTCTAGCGTCTTGGTGGACGTTGCGGCGACCCAGGGAGTTCCGCTCATCACCATGCACATGCGTGGGACTCCAGCGACCATGCAAGACGACCCCCAGTACGACGACGTGGTCGAGGAGGTCTATGCCTCGCTCGCCCACACAGTTGCTGAAGCAAAGGCAGCTGGCGTCCCCGAGATCATGGTCGACCCTGGTGTTGGGTTCGGCAAGACCGAGCAACACAACATGAATCTGCTCGGGGCAATCGACCGGTTTCGCGATCTCGGCCCAGTGTTGCTTGCGGCCAGCCGCAAGTCGTTCATCGGTGCGATCCATGGCCGAAGCGACGGCACCGACGAACCCGCCGGTGTGAGCGATCGCCTCGAAGGATCAATCTCGATCGCGGTCGCTGGCGCAATGCTCGGTGTCGACATTATTCGGGTTCACGACGTCCGAGCCACCGTGCAAGCCATGAGAGTCGTCGGGCAGCAATCTCGCCCGACAATCTCGCTGCAGTCCTCTTAGAACAGCTTCCTAAGAACCTCTCGAGGGAAAGCCCCGAGTTAGTTCGCTTCTTCTTTTGCGAGCGCGATGGCTTTGGCGGCGGTCTTCTTTTTGTCGCTGCCCAGCTGCACCATTGCCCGAACGATGGCCGACATCGGGGTACGCGCCTCGAACGCTGCGCCCCGCAGCCACTCGTATTGTTCGTCGGTGAGGTCAAGGGTGACCCGGCGTGGATACCGCTTCGCCGAGTTGTCTTGGGTACTTGTGGATTTCTCTTTGGCTGGTTCTTTTGCCATGGGTTGGGGTCTCGCTCGCACAATCGCAGGTAGAGGGCTGTGGATAAGTATCTCAGTAATGTCCCGGCGGGTCCTATCCGAGCGTGAAATGTGGCGCGGGGAAAAGGCGGATTCCTTCTGCTCGCTTTTGGCGTCTACGGTGGTCTTGCCGTCTTGAAAGCCAGGTAAGAGAGTTCGCAATGCGAAAAATGAAGGGCAAATGGGCCCAAGGAATTAAACCCCGCAACTTCAAGTGGATTTTGAAGGACAAGATGGCGGTATGCGAGCGCCCTGGTGGAACCGGGGCGAATCATCGCAAAGTACGTCGCCAAGAAGAGATCATCTGGCTCCGCGAAAACAACTTCGATCAGATCGTTTCGCTCATCCCCACCACCGCCAACCTTCATAGCTACGACGAGCTCAACATGCCATGGCGGCATCTTCCGTTTGTCGGTGCCGAGATTGGTCAGGAAGGCATCGCCACGCTGCACGGCGATATCGAACGCATGATGGGCCTCGATAGCCGCATCATCGTGCACCGCGAAGAACTGTCTGATCACGTCAGTGGCCTCATGGCCGGGTATTTCATTCACTCCGGCCTGGTCGACGAGACGCCAAAGGCCGTCGTCACCATCGAGCAGCTCCTCGAGCGTCAACTCGGACCCCTCGGTCGCGAACTGGTGAACCTTGCCGCAAAGAACGCCGGCATCGAACCCACCATTTAGCGGCTCAGCAGTTTCGGATCTACCAGTAGAATCAGACCGTGCTTGACATCATCGAACTTCGTGGCCTGAAAGTCCTGGCGCTTTGCGGCGCCCTTCCCGAAGAGCGGGTTCGGCGCCAACCGTTTGAGTTCGATGTCGACGTACACGCCGATATCTCCAAGGCGTGTCAGAGCGACGAGCTCGACGACACCATCAACTACGGCGAAATGACCGCAGCGATCCAAGCGGTGGTCGACACCGAGCAGTTCACCTTGCTCGAACGATTCGCCGAACGCATCGCCGAGGTCGTTTTCGAATACCCGCAAGCGCAGGCGGTCGACGTCGCGGTCCGCAAGCTCCGTCCTCCAGTACCGGAGATGCTCGACACCAGTGGAGTTCGGATTCATCGAAGCCGAGAAAACTAACGTGAGCCGTCGAGCCTTTCTCGCCCTCGGCTCAAACATCGGCGAGCGTCGCACGTACCTGCAAGACGCAGTGGCGGCCCTGCCCGATGTTGTTTCGGTATCGCCGCTGTACGAAACCGACCCGGTCGGCGGACCCGAGCAGGACCTGTTCTTAAACATCGTGGTCGAGCTCGATACGACCCTCACCGCCCATGAACTCTTAGGCGTTTGTCGCGAGCGCGAGGCCGCAGCTGAACGGGTTCGAATCGAACGGTGGGGGCCGCGCACGCTCGATGTCGATGTCCTTTGGATCGATGGTGAAACGATCGATGATCCACCAGAACTTTTGGTGCCACACCCGCGCATGTACGAGCGGGCCTTCGTAATGGTGCCGCTTGCCGATTTAGCACCCGATCTCCTTCCAGCTGACTGGGTGCATCCCGAGGATCAACCAATCCGCAAGCTCGGCGAGCTCTGATGCCCTCAGCCCGCATCGTTGGCGCCGGTCGGGCCGGCGGGTCCCTTGCTGTGGCGCTTCGCGACGTCGGCTGGCATGTTGAAACGCTTGGTCGAGCCGACGACCTCTCAAGCGCCGCCGTTGGTGTCGACGTTTGTGTCGTCGCAACACCCGATGGCGTCATCGCCGAGGTGGCGGCATCGATAAACCCCGGCGATGCCGTGGTCATCCATTTGGCAGGCTCGTTGGGCCTAGATGTGCTCGTTGGCCACACCGACAGGGGAGCGATGCATCCGTTGATGTCGCTTGCTGATGCCGCACGCGGAGCCCGGCTTCTTGCCGAGAATGGGTGGTTCGCTGTGGCTGGCGGTTCCGAAAGGGCTTCGGCCATGGTGCAGACGATCGTCGACTCGCTTGGTGGTCGCCACTTTTCGGTCGTCGACGAAGACCGTGCCGCCTATCACGCAGCTGCTGCTATTGCATCGAACCACACCACGGCACTGCTGGGTCAGGTCGAACGGGTTGCGGCATCGGTCGGAGTCCCGTTCGAGGCATTCGTACCGCTCATTATCGGGTCGGTCGACAACGTTGCCGCACTCGGCGCCTCGGCGGCCCTCACCGGACCCGTGGCCAGAGGTGACGAGGCTACGCTCGATCGTCATCGCGCTGCCCTTGCCGCTCTTGACGCTGATGAACTCGAACTCTACGAAGCTCTGGTTCTCGCAGCGAGAAAGCTCTGACTATGAAAATCCTTACCACTATCTCCGACGTGCGAAACACCCTGAACGCCGACCGCGCCGCCGGGCGCAGCGTCGGTTTTGTGCCAACGATGGGAGCGCTTCACGATGGTCACGCATCGCTCGTGCGTGCTTCGGTCCCCGAAAACGATGTGACGATCGTGTCGATCTTCGTCAATCCGCTGCAGTTCGCCCCAGGTGAGGACCTCGAGGCCTACCCACGCGACCTCGATACCGACGCTGCATTGTGCAGCGCCGCCGGCGCTGACTACATCTTCGCGCCGAGCGTCGACGAGATGTACCCCGAACCCATCGAGACAACCGTGAGCCTCACCGGTGTCTCCGAACCGCTCGATGGCCAGTCGCGGCCCACGCATTTCTCGGGCGTTGCCACAGTTGTCACCAAACTGTTCTCCATCATGGGCTCGTGCAGCGCCTACTTCGGCCAGAAAGACTTCCAACAGCTCGCCATCATCCGCAAGATGTCGCTCGACCTTTCGCTCGACGTTCGAGTGGTTGGTTGCCCCATCCATCGCGAAACCGATGGACTCGCCATGTCATCGCGCAACATCTATCTCACCGCCGACGAGCGCTCCGACTCCGTGGTTCTCAATCAAGCGCTGGCCAAAGCCATTGCAGCGATCGATGCCGGCGAGACCAACCCGACCGTGGTGCAGAATCTCATGATCGAACACATCGACAGCGCCGTGACCGGCGAGCTCGACTATGCCGAGGTCGTCGATGCGCGGACCCTTCTGACTCCTGAGGTTCTGGCCGGAGAAGTCCGGGCGTTGGTTGCTGTGCAGTTCGGAAAAGCTCGACTCATCGACAACATGGGCACCACCATCAACGCTTGAATCGTGGTGGAAGTACTTCGGTATCCTGCGCAACCCCACCGGGTTGCTCAGACGTGGCAACCTATAGCCCGTGAGTCGTTTCCTTCATCCTCCAGCCCATGACGTGCGCGACATTGTTGAGCGTGGTCTCAAAGAAGATCTGCACCCGTTCGGCGACCTTTCGGCGACCCTTCTCCCCGAAGGCGCCGAAGCAATAGCGAAGTTCCAGGTACGAGATAGCGGCAAGCTCGCAGGCACGGCGTGCGCGGCCGAGACCTTCCGTCAGGTCGATGAAGCTATCGACATGGTGTGGCTCGCTTCCGAAGGCGACTCGGTAGAACCGGGCACCGTCATCGCAACGGTCGAAGGCTCCCTCGAATCGATTCTCATCGCCGAACGCACCGCACTCAACCTGCTCTGTCACCTCTCGGGAATTGCTACCCGCGTCTCGAAATTTGTCGATGCTGCCGCTGGCGGTTGCCGAGTGTGGGACACCCGAAAAACCCTTCCGGGTATGCGCTCGCTGCAAAAAGCGGCCGTTCGGGCCGGTGGGGGATTGAACCATCGTGGCAACCTCGCCGACTGGATCATGCTCAAAGACAACCACCTGATGGGGATGTCGATTACCGAAGGCGTCGAGCGGGCTCGCGACCGGTGGCCCGGACGAACCGTGCACGTCGAGTGCGACCGTCAAGAGCAAGTGCTTGAAGGACTCGCCGCTGGCGCCGATGCGCTGCTTCTCGACAACATGAGCCCCGATGAGATTCGGGAGTGTGTCGCCCTCGTCGACGCGCACGCTCCGCGGGGACAAGGCAGTCGTCGCCCGCTCGTAGAAGCCTCGGGTGGCATCGCTCTCGACACCATCGCTGCCTACGCACAAACCGGTGTTGATCTCGTGTCGAGCAGTTCGTTCATCATGTCAGCAACCGTGCTCGACATTGGCCTCGACATCGAGACACGGTAGCGAACCAGAATGCTCCTTACGATCGACGCCGGGAATACCCAAACCGTTCTCGGGCTCTACGACGAGGCCGATGACTCTGGCGAAGGCGCCGAGCAGGGCCTCGTCCATCACTGGCGGGTAAAGACCGACAGCGATCGCACCGCCGACGAAATGGCCGTGCTGTTTCGGAACCTTCTCGACTCGATCGACGTCGACTTCGATACCGAGGTAACCGGTATCGCTATGTGTTCAGGCGTTCCGGTGGTTACCAACGCATTGACCTACATGATCCGTCGGTACTTCGACTTCGAGCCGGTCGTCATCGGCCCCGGCGTAAAGACGGGTATGCCCATCCTCTACGACAACCCCCGTGAGGTTGGCGCCGACCGCATCGCCAACGCCATCGGCGCCTTCGATCTCTACGGCGGACCAACGGTCGTCGTCGATTTCGGTACCGGGAACAACTTCGATGTCGTGAGCGAAAAAGGTGAGTTTGTCGGAGGAGCGATCGCCCCCGGAATCGAGATCAGCCTCGATGCGCTCTTTGGCCGAGCCGCAATGCTCGGAGCCGTGCCGCTGGTCGAGCCCCGCAGCGTGATCGGCAAAAACACGGTCGAAGCCCTCCAATCAGGAGCGATCTACGGATTCGCAAGCCAAATCGATGGCATGGTTACCCGGTTCCGCGATGAACTTGGCGAGTGCGCCGTGGTAGCCACGGGTGGGCTCGGGTATCTCATCGTTCCGGTGTCCGAAACCATTCAGCACTCCGAGCCCTTTCTTACGCTGCACGGTCTCCGGCTGGTGCACGCAAAGAACACCGACGAATAAGATCGACCCCTTCATGACTGACATTCCCTACCGCTACGAACCAACCGCGACCGCTTCGGCGATTCTCGCCGACCACGACGGCCTCGAGGACGGCACGGAGTCTGGCGTCACCGTCACCATCGCCGGCCGTATGATGTTGCGCCGAGGCCAGGGCAAGCTTGTCTTCGGTGTCCTGCAGGACGCCACCGGCCGTATCCAGCTGTTCGCACCGGCAAAGACCACACCCGAGTTCGAGGCCTTCGGCAATCTGAACCTTGGCGACTGGATCGGCGTAACCGGTGAGGTCATGAAGACCAAGCGCGGCGAAGTTTCTGTGCGGGTCGACGAGTGGATTGTGCTGGCGCGCTGGCAGGGCAAGTTCCCCGACAAGTGGCACGGTGTTACCGACGTCGATGTCCGTTATCGCCAGCGCTACGTCGATCTCTGGGTCAACGACGAATCGCGCGAGCGCCTCATCAACCGCAGCAAGATCGTGTCGGGGGTCCGTCGCCATCTCGAAGCGCGGGGTTTCCTCGAAGTCGAGACGCCAATGCTGCATCCGATTGTCGGCGGCGCAACCGCCCGTCCGTTCACCACGCACCACAACGCGCTCGACACCGAGCTCTTCTTACGCATCGCCCCCGAGCTTTACCTCAAGCGATTGGTCGTGGGCGGTATCGAGAAGGTCTTCGAGATCGGCCGCAACTTCCGCAACGAAGGTTTGTCGACTCGCCATAACCCCGAGTTCACCATGATGGAGCTCTACTGGGCGTATGCCGACTACCAGGACTGCATGGTTCTGGTCGAGGAGCTGGTCTCCACGTTGGCCGTTGAGATCACCGGTTCCACCAAGGTGATGTTTGGCGATCGCGAAGTAGAACTCGCCGCGCCGTGGCGTCGCGCCACCATGGCCGAGCTCATCGAGGAACACGCCGGCGTAAAGGCCGATCTGAGCATGAGCCGCGACGAGCTGGGGGCGGTTGCTGAGGCGCACGACGTCGAGGTGAAGGACTACTACGGTCCGGGCAAGATCATGCAGGAGATCTACGAAAAGACCTGCGAAACGAACCTCTGGGACCCGGTGTTTGTCACCGAATACCCCGCCGAGGTATCGCCTCTTTCTCGAGCTCATCGCGACAAGCCTGGCTACACCGAACGTTTCGAGGCTGTTGTCGCCGGACGCGAACTCTGCAACGGGTTCACCGAGCTCATCGACCCCGTCGAACAACTTGCGCGTTTCGAAGCCCAGGCTGCTGAGAAGGAAGCCGGCGATGCCGAAGCGATGTCGGTCGATCACGACTATGTCAGGGCTCTTGAGTACGGCCTCCCGCCAACGGTTGGTCTGGGAATCGGCATGGACCGCTTGGCGATGTTGCTCACCGGCGCCACCACCATCCGCGACGTCATCTTGTTCCCAACGCTGCGCGCCGAGGCCGGTCGTTCCACCGGCGAAGAGTCTGTTTCGGAAGATCCGGCCGCTCAGGACTCTGCCTCTAAGGACTCTGCCTCTAAGGACTCTGCTGAATGAGCGAGAGCTCGGTCACCCACAAGATCGAGCGCGTTGCGCGAGAGATCGGCGGACGGACCTTTGGGCTCGTCGCCGGGTTTGCCGTGTTCGTCTGGGTGCAGGCAATCGTCAACCTGTCGCTTACCGCCGACGATCTAGCTCGCATTCTTCCACCGCGGTCCGAGCGGGCCAACGGCCTGCGCCTAGGTCGTTGGGTGCACTACTACGTCAACCAGATCGCGTTCGACATTCCCTATGCGCACGCGTTTACCGGCACCTTCATCGTGCTCGGCTTCGCGACACTGGCGTTGGTGGTCGCGTACAAGGCCGGGCTGCACAAAAAGCAGCTTCTCGTGCTGGTGTTTGGGGCGCTGGTTGTTTCGAACCCCATCATCGCCGAAGCCATTGTCTTCAAATTGCATCACCTACCGCTCGGCATCGGCATCTTCATGGCGGCGCTCACGGGGCTGCTGCTTCCGCATCTCGACGCCGAAGAACGCACGCCGCTGTGGCATCTCATCGTCGCTGCCGGGGCCTTAGTGATTACCACTGCTTCGTATCAAGGCATTGTTCCGATGATGGTCACCGGCCTTCTCGGCGCACAGATGATTCGATTTGTGCGTTCTGACGATCCCGACCGGCAACCGCTGCGGTTGCGACCCATGCTCGAGATCATCGCCACATTTATCATCGGTGGCATCGTCTACTTCATTTCGTTCAAGCTCACGTTGGCCTGGGGCAGCGACCGCGAGTCGGGATCGACCCGCTACAACCCGGAAGAAACTCGCATCAAGTGGAGCTTCATCAAGCGCGAGACCTCTCGGCTCATCGACTTTTGGAGCGACGCAACCTTCACGTACCCGCAGTGGACCAAGCTTGTAGTGCTGGTGTTGGCCATCGCTGCAATCGGCGCGGGTGTTGGTCGCATTGTCGCAACCGTCGGAACAGCCCGCCAGCGGCTCATCGGGCCGGCATTCCTCGTGCTTGCGATAATCACCATCCACTTCCTGCCGTTCATCATCTTGTTCGTTCGAGAAGAGCCCGTCACGCGCTACAACGTGATCATGGGCGTCTGCATGGTGCCCGCAGTAATCGTGGCGCTGTTCTACGTGGCGGTCATCGAGCCGGCACCGAAACGCTTCCAACGGGTCACTACGCAGTGGCTGGTGGCCATCGTGGCGCTCATCGTCTTCACCTTTGGACTGTCGATTAGCCGCAGCCTCACCGCACTCGAGCTCGGCCAGCAACGCACCACGGCATTGGCCACTCGTGTGCTCGATCGCATCGAGCAGAACCCGGGATATCAAAAGCTCACCGCTGATACTCGAAGCCGCGAAGTCCCCATTGCGTTTATTGGCAACTTCACTCGCCCTGACGAGCGGTTCCCGATGCCAGAGGCCCAAGACGGTTGGTTCACGGTTACGTCGTGCCTCGGTCCGCCGTGCCAGATCGAGCGCCTCGCCGACAATCTGACCTTGCTGTCACTCGATGGCAGCCGCTTCATGTGGACCAACCGAGGCCAGGCGAATATCGACAACATCATCGATGAGAAGGCGCCCAATATGCCGCATTGGCCCGCTCCCGGTTCGGTGAAGGTCATCGCCGGAACCGTTGTCGTCAAAGGCGCCCGTAGTTAACGAATGTGGGCGCCAACCTGACATTGGCGGGTGGTTTTGCCGATACTGACAGGGTGCGCATTGCAATCACGGGAATCGGCGGTCACCTAGGAACTGGTGTCGCGCTCGAACTCGATCAACGTCCCGACGTCGAGGTCATGGGAATCGACATCGATCCGCCCCGACGTTTCCTTCGCAATGCAGAGTTTCATCGAGTGCAACCTCAGAACCGTCGCCGGATCCGCAAACTGCTACGCGAGTTTCAACCCGATGCCATCATCCATCTTGGGGTGTACGAGCCTCACGCCCGGTCGAACCCGCAGGCCAGTCACGATCGCTCCCTCTTTGTAACCGAGGCGATCCTTGAAGCGGCCGCCGAGTTGCCCGACCTGGCATCCATCGTGGTTCGCTCGGGCCTCGAGGTCTACGGCCGGCACCGCAACACGCCGATGTGCCCCGACGAATCCTGCGAGATTCGGCCGACCACTCGGTACGGTCGCACTCTTGCTGCGGTCGAAGAGCTTTGTCGTGACTTCGAACGTCGCAGCGACGTGCCGGTTGCCCTGATCCGGTTTGCGCCGATTGTTGGCCCGCACATTCCGAGCCCTATTGGTCGCTACCTCCGTTTGCCGGTTGTTCCCGTCGGGATCCTTCCCGATCAACCCTTTTCGCTGCTGCATTCTGATGATGTTGCCGCCTTTGTTCTGGCCGCCATGGACCAGCGAGCTGCCGGCCCGTTTAATGCGGTCGCTACCGGAGCCATTACCGGCTCACAGGCGGCGCGAATGGGTGGACACCTTCCGATCCCCACCGTGGGCCCCGGCTGGGTCATAGCCCGTGCCATCACCGGCTTGCTCGGTTCGCCGCTGCCCGAACATGGTCTTGAGCTTCTCACCAGGGGCCGTACCGCAGATCCCACCAGGGCTCGTGAGATCCTTGGCGTCGAAGCGTCGTTCACCACCACTGAGGTCATTAAAGACCTCCACGAGTGGGCTCCCGTCAGCTACCTCGAACCGAATCGAGCAGCATGAACGCAAAAGATGCAGCCGCCCGAATCGCGGCAGAACCCGAAAACGCAAAAGAGACCCCGTCGCTTCTTGACGGAATCCGTCGCCGACTCAGCGGTGAGTTCGATGTCGACCCCTGGGGCTTCGACGAAGAACTTGCTCAACTTGCCGTAAACGCCAGCGGTGTTCGATGGGCGGTCGACGTCATTGGCGGGGCCAGGCTCCCGACCAAAGGCCCAGCGATGCTGATGGTGCACCGCCGCATCGGTGTCTCGGAACCATCGGTAGTCGCCAAGGGCGTGCACCAAGTAACCGGTCGTGTCCTGCGGATCTCTGGGCTACCTGATGTACCTGTTGCGTCCTCGATTTTTCGGCGCCTCGGTGGAGTACTCGACGACGCTGGGGAGATCGATGGTCTCCTCCGTGCCGGCGAGCTCGTGATGGTGCCGATGGGCTGGCAGCCACTGCATGCCAGTATCGCCGGCCAACTTCGGAGCGCTGCCGTGCAACCGGCGATCGATGCGGGGGTGCCTGTTCTTCCCGTCGCGACCTTTGGGTCGGAAGTCGGGCGCCGATGGCGCATCATGATCGGCGAGCCAATCCAACCGCCGAAGCGAGCCGACAAGATCGGCACCGTCGAGTTCGCCGAAGCGGTCCGGGCCGGCGTGCAACACCTCCTTGATCATCCTCGCTAAAACAAGGAGCAACTCGCGAAACGTCTCGCGAAAACGAAGAGACCCCGGCGTCGATGTTCTCGACGCCGGGATCCCGTTGGCCCACAAGTGGGCGACTTCAGGGGCGCTGGACATGCACCCCCGGGTACTTACCTGAGGTTCTCGGCCGTAGCGATGAGCTCGACGAGTGTGTCGATGTCGTCGCCACGCATCTCCTCGGAAAGGGCCTCGGCTTCGCTCAGTACCTGGTCGAAGCTCACGTTGTCGGCGTGCGGGCTGTCACGGAGCAGCTCGGCGAAGCTGGTGACGACGGTGGCAAGACGGAAGGTCTCGTCGGTATCGGCCCATCGTGGTTCGAGGTCACGCATCGAGATGGTCTCGTCGATCTCGATAACTTCACCGGTGTCCGGATCTTCCCAACGCAGGTGCACCTCGCCGAGGTCTTCCCGCACATCGTCGATATCGACGCCCCGGGCAAACTCGACCTCGTAGATCGCGGTTACCTGATGGCCGGCGCCGAGCTCTCCGGCATCGACGTCGTCGTTGCGGAAGTCGCTGTCACGAACGCCGCGGTTTTCGAAGCCGATAAGGCGGTACTCGCTAACGGTGTCCTCATCGAACACGACCTGGATCTTGGCGTCGATGGCGACGGTAAGGAGTGTGCTGGTGAGCTCTTCTTCGAACAGGCGCTCGGCTTCATCGATGCCGTCGACGTAGGCGTAGAAGCCGTCGCCTTGATCGGCGAGTTGTTCCATGGTGACGTCGTTGAAACCGTTCATGCCGTAGCCCACGGTGACCAGCTGGATGCCCCGGTCGGCGTCGTCACGGATGAGTTCGGCGAGCCCGTCAGGGTCGGTGGTTCCGGTGTTGGCGATGCCGTCCGATGCCAGGATGACTCGGTTGATGTCGCCGTCTTCAAAGACCTCGCTGGCCATGCCGTAGCCGGTGCGGAGGCCGGCTTCGAGGTTGGTGGAACCGCCGGGCTGCATGTTTTCGATCGCACGAATGATCTCCCGCTCGTTCCGCACCTTGGTGGGTTCGAGCACGATTCCCGATTCGGCGCTGTAGGTCACAATGGCAACGGTGTCGCTGTTGTCGAGTTCTTCGACGAGCAGGATCAGGCTTTCCTTAACAAGGCCGAGGCGATCGGGGCGATCCATCGAGCCTGAGGTATCGACCACGAAGGTGAGGTGGGCATCGGGGCGATCGCTGTCGCGAACCTGTTCGCCTTGTACGCCGATACGAATGAGGTAGTTGTCGTCGTCGAACGGCGATGGGCCGCCGTCGACGCTTAGGCCGAGACCGTCGTCGTCAGGGTTGTCGTAGTCGTAGTCAAAGCTGTTCACGTATTCTTCGACTCGAACGGATTCGGTTGGGGGAAGCTGGCCTTGCTCGAGGTACCGCTTGCCTACGGTGTAGCTGCCGGTATCGACGTCGAGAGCAAAGGTTGACTCGGGGTCATCTTCGGTCTCGACGAAGTCACGGATGCCGTTGTCGCGGGTTTCGACATCAATGTCTTCCTCTGCCGGCTCTTCAGGCCTTGCGGGCTCTTCACTCTCAAAGAATCCGTCGTCTGCTGCGACACCGCTTGATTTATCGGCCGGCGCTTCTTCCATGGCTTCCTCTTCCTCCTCCATGGCTTCTTCCTCCTCGTACTGCTCGGCCGGTGCGAAATCGCCCTCGGCGTCATCGGCGTCTTCGTTGCTGCCGCCACCCGAGGCGCTGACCTCATCGCTGCCGGAATCGTCGTCGGTGCTGTCGTCGAAGAATGACTCTTCTGCATCGGTGCTTGTCGTGGCGGCGTCGTCGCTGCTTCCGCACGCACTTGCGATGAGCGCTAAGGCCAGCAAGAGGGCGAGAA
>CALGZB010000270.1 GCA_937934655.1 uncultured Acidimicrobiales bacterium
CTGCCTGTTCGCCGCTCGTACCAACTGCTCCATCGCCGCTCGAACAAGCGGCCAGGAATAGCGCAAAAACCAGGAAGATTGGAAGCGCTAGGGAGGTACGGGTTCGGGATGTCTTCGGCATTACGTTCACTACTTCTACTACTTTCACATCTGTTACTGGGACGGGTGTTCACAGCGTGTCGAAGGGGTTATCGCAGGGTGCTGATTGCGAAGCGAAACCATGAAACCCCTCACGGCTTCACACTATTTCACTCGTTTCATTGCGACCGTTCTGCTCGATAAGCCGCGAAGCAGTAAACGCCACCGAGAAGTAGATGGTTCCCACCAAAAGATAGGTCGCCACCCAGTACGGAGCGTTCTGCACATCGCCGCCTAGAGCGATGCGGGCATTCGTTGTCAGTTCGGCCACCCCCAACACAACAACGACCGAGGTGTCTTTAAACACCGTGATCAACTGGCTGACCAGCGCTGGCCGCATACTTCGAAGCGAATACGGAAGGGTGATTGTTCGGAGGAGCTGCCAACGTCGCGCACCCTGCAGTCGCGCATCGTCGAGCAGCTGCTGGGGAATCGAAGCGATACCCGTATGGATAATGTCGCCCTGATAGGCGCTGCTGTACAGAACCAGCGTTACCAGCGCCGAAGCGAGGACCGATATCTCCAGCCCAATCAGGCCGGTGGTCAGCACTTGGAGAAGCAACACCAAAAGCACGACGAGAGGTATACCCCGGATGATCCGCACATAGGCACGAGCGACAAACCGGACGATGACGTAGTGCGAGTGATGCGCCACACCAACGACCACCGCGAGAACGAACCCGATGCCAACGCTCACCACGGTAAGGATGAGGGTCATTGCCAATCCGCCCGGGCGGCGCCCCGGAAATCCCCACAGGAGGTTCGGGAGCTGGTCGATCAGGAACTGGATCTGATCAGACACCGACGTCCCTCCTGATGCTTCGACCTCGCCAGAGCCACGATTCGATTCGACCCAGGCCGAAGGTCATAACGGCGGAAAGCGCGAGGTAGAGCAGAGCGGCCAACAGCAGAAACTCGGTTGCCCGGAAGGTCTTGGTCACCGAGCCCTGAATCACTTGGAAGAGGTCGGGCACCGCGACAAACGACACCAGCGCCGTGTTCTTCATGTTGTGAACAAGGCGGGTTGAGATGGCCGGGAAACCGGCGCGAACGCCGCCCGGAATCAACACGGTTCGAGTCGCCGACAACCGGCTAGCTCCAAGCGAGCGAGCTGCTTCGAACTGTTCAACGGGCACCGTCTGCATACCGGCCCGGATGAGTTCGGCCAGGTGACCGCCGGTGTTCAGGGTTAGCGCGAGGGCAGCAGCGGCGAGGTAGTAGGGAATCGGCACGCCACTGATCGCGCCCAACCCGTCAACGACTGGGTTATCGAAAAACAGCGTGCGCCGTTGTTCGAATGGCACCACATTCGGAACCGCGAATGCGAAGAAGATGATCTGGATAAGCGCCGGGACATTGCGAAACACCTCGATCGCAGCCACCGCCGGACGACGGAGCCAGGTCGGACCCACCATTCGGGCCGAGGCCAAACCAAGGCCGACCAGAAACGACGACAGACAGGTAGCCACCGTGATCGCTACGGTCAGCGCTGTGCCATCGATGAGTCGGTCGACGACGTCAGGGGTCAGCCAGCTCGGCACTGTTCAGCTTTGACGACGGCCGACCACGGTCATGAAGGTCGGTGGAGGAGGAACGAGCGCCGCAGGGACAACCTGCGCCGTGGCGAAACCAGCAGTCTCAAGCAGGTCTTCGAGTTCATTGGCCGAGAAGAGCTCATAGGCCAGATCGAAGGTGCTGGTCGGGTTCTCAAACCGCTCGTGTAACACGCCGGTGTCATCGTCGAAGCGACGCGACACCGCGGTGGGACCAAGCTGTTCACTGGTGACAAGGCCATCGATCGTTCGTTGCCGATCGGGGACCTCCACCACCAGCCAGCCGCCGGGTTTCACAAATCTTGCCGCTGCCTGAAGAAGATCCGTGGTGCTCGCCGAAGGCGGAAGGCTCTGGCTACGTTGGCCAAAGGTCGTAAAAAGACAAACCGCCAGATCGGCCGATGCCGGCTCGAGGCCTAGCTCCGTTGTATCGGCGCTACCAACGATGAACCGTGCTGTCCCCTCGAGGGAAGAACTCAGCGCGGCACGGGAAGCTTCGGCCGCTGCAATCATCGCCGCCGATGGGTCGATGCCGACGGCATGGTGGCCACGGGAGGCGAGTTCGAGGCAATGTCGACCGAAACCGCAGCCGAGATCGACGACAAGCGAATGATCGGCGAGGCCGTCGATGAGTTCGCCGATGCGATCGATTTCGGCGCTGGTTCGGTCAGGGGTCAGCAGCGGGTGGGAGAGGTACGGCGAGCCGTCGTCGAAGAAGTTCACGAATCAGACCCGGTTTCCTGGACCGTACTATCTGGGATGGAGCTCTTCGGGACGGCACTGTCTGGGATGGTGCTGTCTGGGATAGCGCTTTCGGCCGGCGGCGAGTGAAGATCCCCACTCACGGTGGGGAGGAAGACATTCCGGCGACTTCAAAGACTGTCTCGCACATCGAGGAGCGGGATGTCTTGGCGCTCAAGATCATTGAGTGCCTCGAACGGGATAACGGCGTCTGCCTTCTCCGCCGCCTCCGACCACTCGGTCAACCATTCGCGATCGATGGCGTCGACATCGTCGACCATTCGAAGTCGATCGATGTTGTAGGTCTCCTTCAGGTGCCGCATTTCTTCGGCCACGCTCTCGGGAGACCGTTGACGGAACCCGGTGCCGTGCACTGCGTCCTTGCACCAGTCGCAGCCATAGGGGCAGCCTCGCGAGGTCGAAATGGTGAGCGACGAATAGCCATTGTCGGCCTCCCACGTTTCGAGGTAGCGGTTCATGTCGATCAGGTCGCGGGCGGGCATTGGGAGCGTGTCGAGATCTTTGATTGGTTCGCGTGGCGGATTCACCGTAACGACACCATTTGACCGGTATGCGATTCCTGCCTCGGCACCAACGGTGTCGAGGTTTAATCCACCAGCATCGATGAGATCGAGGAGTCGGGTGATGGTTTGTTCGCCTTCATGGTGCACCACAACATCGACGGCTGGCTCGGTCAGATACGACGCCGGCGACAGCGTGGGATCGGGGCCGCCCATCACCACGGTCACCCCACTGTCGGCGGCCATTCGGGCGAGCGAAAGGGCCGCATTGCGGGTTGGAAGCACCGCCGAGATTCCCACAAGGTCGGGTTGATGTTCGGCAAGGGCATCGGCAAAGGCCGATTCATCGGGGGCAAAAGTGCCATCGAAAATCGCGACATCGTGGCCCTGTTCGCGCACATAACCGGCGAGATACAGCAGGCCGAGAGGGAAATACGGGCTCGACGACGCCTGCTCAGCCGCGTTGTTCGCTAGGAAGAGAGGATGGACAAACAGGATCGAGGCCACGGTTTCACCGTACCGGCGCAGCGTTCCCTACTCGCGACCGTCCTGCGAACCATTGCGATAGCGGCATCGGGGGCACTCATCTCGGTTGCCTGTTCGGCTACCCCAAACGGCTCCTCAACCACCGACTACACAGCGGCCGGTTTCGACCCTGACCAGTACCTCGACAAGGTCCACGGCTCGTGGGTGGCGATCATGGTGGCCAACCACTCTGGGCTTCCGGTGGAAGGCATCTGGCTCGACGAGCCCGGACCCGGCAGCGAGGTCGACCTGGTGTTACTCGATGAGTGGTCAACCGACGACGACACGCACGTCGAGTGGCTCGATCTTCACATCATCGAGACCTATGGCATCAACCCAACGTACGAACAGATTCGCGATGAGTGGGTCGATCACCTCAACGGCGACATTTGGGTCGCAACCCGAGCCGCTCGCGACCTAATGGACAAGGGGCTGGTGCCGCCGGATACGGGTTCGCCCGAAAACAACCCCGACGGCGCCTGGGCAATGGATGCCCAACTCGAAACCGAACTCTTTGGAATGATCGCTCCCGACCAGCCGGTAGAAGCCCGTCGTCGAGCCGAGTTTTTCGCCAAGGTCACCAGCAGCGGCCCGGCGGTTGAAGCCAGCGCGTTCTATGCGCATCTCTATTCGCGAGCTTTCGCTCTTCCCGATATTCCGGCGCTCCTTGACGACGCCCGACAGTCCACTCAGGACGGTTCAACCATCGCCGAAATCTACGACGCGGTGGTCGGGTGGCATGGACAGAACGATGACTGGCGCGACACTCGCCGTCTTATTGGCGAGGCCTACGACACCGATCCCGAGTGGTGGGCCAGCCGGGTGAACTTTGCCAGCACGATCATGGCGCTGCTGTATGGCGAAGGCAACTTGCGCGAGACCTTGAACATCGCTGGGCTCGCCGGGTGGGACGCCGACAACAACATGACCACGTCGGCCGGGCTCATTGGACTCATTATTGGGTTCGAGAACCTTCCCGAGCCATTCGCATCGGCAACCGATGTGTACTTCAACGAGGACCTCAGCGGCGACCTTCCGCAGTATGACTCGGTGCGGAACATCGCCAAGCGAACGGCGGCTATCGGAGAGTCGGTTCTTGCGTCGCTCGACGAATAAGCCCGCCAGCTACAGCGAGGCCGATGACGAGTAGCGATCCGAGGGTGGGCAGCCACTCGACCTTTCGGATCCACTCCCGTTCAGCGAACGCCGACGGGTCCTCATAGGTCAGGTACGACAGCGTGAGCGCCGCGCCCAGGTAGAGCCACGGCACCAGCAACACCCAGCGGGCGCGTGGCTCGTCATCGGCCGGGGTGAGCAGCGCCAGAAGCGCAAACAGCAACATGGTGTACCAGGGGTGCAACACCGGTGTCAGCACCACATAGATGCCCACGGGCACCAGGGTGAGACGAAGGAGGCTTCGGTTCGTCACCAGCGATCGAGCTTGCGCCAAGACCATCAGGAGAAGGACAGCCACTCCGACTCCGACGATGATTTTTGTGAGCTGCACCGGCTCATCCCAACCCTTGTCATCGAGTCCTCGCCCTCCGACCCACCTCTCATACCAGTGGTAGATGCCGCTATTGAAACGAAAGGTGTCGGTGTAGGCGCGCGCCGAACCAAATACCCCGGTGCCGTCAGCGGTAGCCCCCAAGCCGAAGCCCGGTCCGATGCCCCACGGCACGGTGAGACCTACGGCCACCACCCCATAGAGAAGCCGTTGTGGCCAACTCCATCGCCAAAACAACACGGGTACGAGGAGAAGAGGAAGCGGCCGAGTCAGGGTGGCAAGAGCCAACAACGTTGGACTCAGCGACCCACCCCATCGAAGGCGAAGTGCTGGGTCGAAGGCGCAAACCAACGCGGCGACTGCCAACGCCACCATCACGGCGTCGAGGTGGGCACCATGCGCAATTTCGACAATCACCAGCGGGTTCCACAGGTACAGCAGCACCCGACGAGACGGGACCCCCACGAGCTTCAGGAGTCGAGCGAGAAGACCCGCGACCATCAGATCAAAGGCCAGCATGATGAGTTGCATCGTGAGTGGCTCCGAGGGGAAGAGCCACGCCGCGGCCCCGAACACGCCATGGGCAGTCGGAAGGTAGGGCGAGGCAAGGTCCGGGTTGTTCGCGAGGTCGCGAGCGGCGATCGAGAACTGATCGACTGCCGGATCGCTGATGGCGTGCGCGTAAGGATTGGCACCTTGTGAAACCAGATGGCCGTCCCAGAGATATCGGTAGACGTCGTCACTAAGCGTAGGACTCGTCGTCAGCAACATGAGCCGGAACGCGATAGGTACCGCCCAGAGAATCCAGGTGGGAAACGGCTGGCGCTCATTCGACCAGATCGCCACACCGAAGCCGACGAACGCCACCAGATACCAAGCGATGCTTTGGCCGACAAACTCATCGCGAAGTGTCCCGTGACGAGCGTCGATGCTGACGAGCCCAAGAAAACCCACTGCTCCGAGGATCACGGCAAGCCACAATCCAAAGGCCGATCGTTTCCACACTTCCATTGCTTCGACGTTAACGTCGGCGCCAGCAAGACTGGTACCAGCCAGACATGCACCAGTCAGACAAGCAGACCGAGCAGGCAACTAGTGATGACCAATCCTGAAACCGACGTTCTTGACCCGACCTGGTGGCAGAGCGACCCGCAAGACGCGTATCGCCAGCTTCTCGACTATCCGGGCCTTTGGCGCGACGAGAAGAGCGGGTTCCTGCTTGCGGCTCGCCACGCTGATCTGCTTGCAGTCGAACGTGACCCGGTGACCTTCTCAAGCCGATCGCACTACCGACTCGAGCCGTCTCTCGACGAAGAAACGATGATCAGCCACGACGACCCGACTCACCTGGGGCAACGTCGCATGGTGAACCGACGCTTTACTCCCCGGGCTGTCCGGGATCACGCCGATCACTACACCGCCATGATCTCCACCATGGTCGACGAAGCCATCGAGGAGAACGCCACCGACGGCAGTATTGAAGTCATCGATGCGCTCGCTGCTCAGCTTCCCGGACGAGTCACCGCCGAACTCATTGGCTTCGGTCAAGACCACTGGCGCGACGTCAAGAGTTGGAGCGAGCGACAGATGCGCATCGATAGGCGCTACGTCGACGAGGTTGTCTTGGGCGAGCTCATGGACAGCATTCAGGAGTGGGCCACCGTCATGACCGATCTGCTCCCGCAGCGGTTCGCCGATCCACAGGACGACCTGTTCTCCGATTGGATAGCCGGCGGAATGGACCCACACACGATGGTGCAGGAAACCGGTCTGATGATCGCCGGTGGCGCCGAAACCACCCGAACCGTCATCGCCCACGGGCTTCGCGAGCTTGCCGACCGCCCAGATGTCTGGGAGTTTCTCGCCGAGGACTCCGAACGGGTCGCTCCCGCTGTCGAAGAGCTGATCCGCTGGGTCACACCGCTCAACAACATGTTCCGACGGGCATCTACCGATACCGAGTTGTCCGGCACCGCTATTGCCGAAGGCGACCGGATCGCCTTGGTGTACCCAGCGGCCAACCGCGATCCGCTGGTCTTCGATCGGCCGGATGAGTTCGATGTCACCCGCAATCCCAACCCTCACATCGCTTTCGGCCATGGCACCCACTTCTGCTTGGGAGCGAACCTTGCAAGGCTCGAACTTCGGCTGCTGTTTGAAGAGCTCACGAAACGCATCACCAACCTTCAGGTCGTGGAAGAGCCCGATATCGAGCCCAACATCTTTGCCCGTGCGGTAAAAACCTTCCGACTTTCTTTCGATCTACGCTAGGCAGGTGAGCAGCGTCGGCGGACAAGACAGGGAACGAAAAGGCGGACGAGACTGCAACAGAGGCGAAGGGGGATGAGAGCACGATGAGCTGGACCACCCGACTGGCCGGACTTGCTGGCGTAGCTGCTGGCGCGTTCTTCACCGCTCGCCGAAGCGTCGGCAAATTCACGACCAACGTCGACCCCCTCGGGGGCGTGCCACCGCGGTTCCCCACCGGCATCGTGCGATCGGTAACCACCGACGACGGGGCGGTCATCAACACCATCACCGCAGTCTCCTCGGGTGCCGACCATCGCCGCCCGCTCATCGCCCTCGTACACGGCCTCACCAGTAATCACGACGACTGGGGCCCCATCGCTCAACGCCTCGTCGACAAGGGCTACCGCGTAATGGCCATCGATCAGCGGGGTCACGGTAACAGCACCGTTGGCTCTGCCGGCTACGGCGTAACCCGGCTCGGAACTGACCTTGCCCAGGTATTCGAGGCTCTCGACCTCACCGATGTCGTGCTGGTTGGGCACTCGATGGGCGGCATGGCCGCCATGACCCTCATGGTCGACCACCCTGAAGTTACTCAACGACGCGTTCGCGCTCTCGGGCTCATCGCCACCGCCGCAACCATGAGCGATCTTCGCTATCAGGCGGCGCTCCGTCTCGGTTCCATAAAAACCCCTATCGACATTGCTGCGGTCAACGATGTGAGTCGGCTCGCGACCGCCGCGGTCTTTGGCCACGCACCTAGCTCCTTTATGCTCGAAGCGGCGTTGGCCTCGGTTGCCCGATGCCCCGAGGACGTCCGACTCAAATCGACGAGAGCGATGGCCGACTACGACATCGCCGATCGAATCTCGGCCATCGACATTCCAACACTTGTCGTCGCCGGCACCCGTGACCTGCTCACGCCCTACGCCGAGGGTGAAGACATCGCCGATGCAATCACCGGTTCACTCCTCATTCGAATGCCTGGAGCCGGACACTTGATGATCTGGGAAGAGAACGAAGAGTTGGCCTACCTTCTCGACCGTCTCGCCTCAGAGGGCGTTACACCGTTGGCGTAACCCGGGTCTCAAGGCGGTGGCCGATCTCGTGGCCCCAGAATCCGCGAGGCGCTTCGAGAAAGTCGATGAGGTACTCCATTTCGGCGTCGTACTTTCGGCGAAGCACACGACTGCGTTCGTACGCTTCGTCGTACGGCAACATCGGGAAACCGCCCGCTGACATCTGCGCGTAAATTTCGCGAAAGCCGACGTCGCCTTCCTCGTACGTCTCATCGATCGCACTCCGATACTCCGACAGATCCACGCCGTCGGTCAGCATCTGGAACAGATGTATCGATCGGCGAAGCATCCAGTAGGGAGGCCTCCCCTCGCACCCAACAGTGAGTTCGAGATGCAGCGCCGTGTCGGTAACCAGCCCGAGTGCCGTGATCCAGTTCTGCGAAATCTGCTCCGACCGGAAGAAGGTGAGCATAGGAAAGCTCGAGTGGGTCTCAAGAACGTGCGCGGCCCACGCCTCCCAGCCTTCAAAGAAGGCATCCATGGCCCGCGGGTCGCCGCCATGGCAACGAGACATCACGAGGCTCGTCGGCGTCATCCGTTCTTCGCTGCCGTCATCGAGCATTAGGAGTTTTTGCTCACGTTCGCTGTACGCCGCATACAAGGCGGGCAGATAACCAATGACCAATGCGGTGGTCAGCACTCCGGAGAACGCCTCGAATAGTGCGCCGAAACGAGGAACATTGTCGGTAGGCACGATCTCGCCAAACCCAAGCGTAAAGTACACAACGCCAGAGAAGTAGATGGAGTCAGTGAGCGATTCGAGGCCCGAAACTCCGCCCATCCCCCACCAGATCAGTGCGAAACCCAGGATCTGCTGCAAGACCCAAAAGCCAAGAAGCAAAAGCACCGAGACCGGAGCGAATACGGCGTAGAGCCCCTCTCGTTTGCTCTCGCCGAGCTGGTGACCGAGTCGGCGAAGGAGTATCCACGATGTTCGATACAGCACGCTGGTTAGCCAGTACCTCCCGCGAACGCTGCGTGTCGCCACCAAGGTGTTGATGAGGTCCAGGAGAACCGCAACAACAAGAACAACTCCAACGACAACCGCGACAACGCCCACGGGGGCACATTAGCGGTCGTGGCGCTACAGTCAGCGCTGGTATGGATGACGTAGCACAGACCTCCACAACACAGGCCTCCACAGCACAGATCTCCGCAGAAGAGACCTCCCTTACGCCCGCCGCCTCAACAGTGGCAGCGTTTGCCCCGAACCCGATGGCGATCGAATTTATCGATCTCACCGTCGAGGCCGAAACCGAACTCGTGCAGCCGGTCGATCTTTTCGACTCGGCTCGCCATAGTGGCCTTCTCGATCGGCTCGAACACGAGCTGGCATTGGTCGATGCCGCGTTGTCGCACATCGATGACGACGATCTTGATGCGGCTGACACCGCCATCAAAGAACTGGTTCGTCACAACGACGACGGACAAGTCGCACTGCCGCTTCGGTAGTTGTCGACACCTCGGATTTCGCTCTGAGTTTGCTCCGCAAGTTCGCCAAACTCACCGCTACTGCTGGCGGCGCCTTTGGCGTACGACAGGTCGTCCGAACACGCTCTACCGCTGCAACTAGTGCAACCGGTATCCCGAGATCGGTTCGGCGCGAGAAGCTTGCCCGATCAGCTCGGGTCGCTCGTCTCAGCGCGCGTCGCGCCGGTCACTTTGCGTCGGTAAAAGCGCGAGGCGCTGCCACCAACGAAGCCCGTCGAGCCGAACTCGATCAGGAGTTTTTGATTCGCTCTGCCGAAGATGTGGCAAAAGAACTCGGCAACATGAAGGGCGCCATGATGAAGGCCGGGCAAATGCTCTCCTTCCTCTTCGACGGGTTGCCACCCGAAGCGCAACGGTCGCTTGCCACCCTCCGGGCCGATGCTCCGCCAATGGCGCCGAGCCTGGCCGCCAAGGTGATCGCCGACGAGCTCGGCGCGTCGCCGGAAGATCTCTTCCTCAGCTGGACCGACCTCCCACTGGCCGCTGCGTCTATCGGCCAGGTTCACAAGGCGACGCTTCGTGACGGCCGCGAGGTTGCGGTGAAGGTCCAGTACCCGGGCATCGATACCGCACTCGAAAGCGACCTCGTGAACGTGCGCGCCATGTTCAAGGCTTTCTCGAACATTGCGCTGAAAGGTATGGACGTCGACACGCTCACCAGCGAGCTCTACGCCCGTATGCTCGACGAGCTCGACTACGAACACGAAGCCGCCTGTCAGACCGAATTTGCCGAACGCTACGCCGGGCACCCGTTCGTTCGAATCCCGGCCGTCGTTCCCGAGTTCTCGACCCGCAAGGTCCTCACCACCGAGTGGGTCGACGGCATCGGCTGGGACGAATTTCTCGAATCCTCGACGGAACCTCAACGCCAGTACGTGGGCGAGGTGCTCTTTCGCTTCATCCAAGGGTCGATCTACCGTGATGGCGTATTTAACGGCGATCCCCACCCCGGCAACTATCTGTTCGGCACGTCGGGAACCGCCGACACCGATGAGCCACTCGTGACCTTTCTCGACTTTGGTCTGGTGAAGCGATGGGAAGAGGGCGAGCTCGAGTCGCTGACGCCGCTTACCGAACCGCTGCTTCGTGGCGACTCCGATGAGCTGGTGACCAACATGGTGAATGCCGGGTTCTTACCTGCCGGCCATGGTCTCGAACCAGCACAGGTCTGGGAGTACGTCATTAAGCCGTACACGCCGTTCCTGGAAGAGCCATACACCTACGCTCCCGATTTCGTGCAGAGCGCACTCGGCGGGCTGCTAGAGGTCGATGGGCCTCTCGCAGAGGTCATGAACAAGCTCGACATGCCGTCGAGTTTCGTGATTCTCGACCGGGTCGTCTGGGGTATGTCGGCGATGTTGGGCCACCTTCGGGCCAGCAACAGTTGGCGCACGATGCTCGAGGAGTACACGACCGACTCGGAGCCCTCGACTGATCTCGGCCGGCGCGAAGCTGCCTGGGCGCTGCTTCGCTAAACCCTGCGTGCCGAGCAACCCCTAGAGGTTCAGCGGATAGGTTGGGGTTGTGGATCTTCCGGTCGAGATCATCAGGTCAGCAAAACGCAAGAAGACGGTTTCGGCCCGCGTCGTCAACGGCACGATCCAGATCCGGATGCCGGTTGGGTTGACGCAGGAACAAGAGGACGGCCACGTGGCCGATCTTGTCCGCAAACTGGACCGAAAAGCCGCCAGCCGGGCGATCGACCTTACCGAGCGGGCTCACGAGCTGGCTGGCGAGTACGAACTCCCGCTGCCGACCAGCGTGAAGTGGGTGAGCAACCAGAACACCCGGTGGGGTTCCTGCACGATGTCGCACGGAACGATTCGGCTCTCAGACCGAATGTCGAGCTTCCCGCAGTACGTCGTGGACTTTGTGCTGCTGCACGAACTCACCCACCTAGTCGAACCCGACCACAGCCAGCGCTTTCACGAGCTTATGGAACGATTCCCAAAAGCCGAGCGGGCCGAGGGGTACCTCGAGGCTGCGCAGAAGTTCTAGACAGGCCTCTAGACAATCCCTCTAGACGATGTCTTTGCCTTGGGTGGTGAGAAGCTTCTCGTCGATAAGCGACGCCCGCTCACCAAGCCGGAGGCGACCGTTGTGGATATCGATCCACCGGGCCCCGAGGTTTCCAAGACGGTTCCACTGTTCGCCAAGCTCTTCTTCGAGCAGGTAGATAACGCCACCATGGCAGACCACTAGGGCAATATCGCCACCGATGTTGTCTTCGATCTCGTTGAGCGCAGCGTGCACCCGGTCGCTCAACTCAGGGTCGAGTTCGTATCCGGGAGGGCGCTTTCCTTCGGCCAGATAGTTGGGGTACTGCTCTTCGATGTTGGCC
>CALGZB010000271.1 GCA_937934655.1 uncultured Acidimicrobiales bacterium
GTGCCCCACGTTCGCGAACGCCTCCTCGAGCTCCTAGGCGACCACGCATCGGGGTTCCATCCCAACCCGGCTGCGCTTGAAGACAAGATGCGCAATGTCGAACTCAGCGGCGACATGAGCGGCCTGCAAGAACTATTCGGCGACCCCGAAGTTGTTCTCGGCGCGGTGCAATCCGACATCCAGCGGGCCATCCTTCCCCAGATCTCCGCGCTGGTTGCGACGATCGAAGGATACGTCGACTACATCATGGACAAGGTCGGCAGCGGCCTTGTCGGCTCGTATCAAATGTTGTCCGAAGCCCAACGGCGTCGACGGGTCGAGTCCGATGAATCCGACCGTTTCGTTGAACAACTCCTCGGACTCGAGCTCACCCAAGACCAGTACGACCGCGGAGCCGCATTCATCGCCGGCATCGTCGAGCGAGGCGGCGACGATGTTCTCGTCCGGCTGTGGGAGTCAACCGACACGCTCCCCACGCCCGCCGAGATTACCGCTCCCGGACTGTGGCTCGCTCGGGTGACCGGCGAGGCTGCGGGCGATCTCTCGATGCCCGATGTGGAGATCCCCGACGATCTATCGGGGCTCGAGTAGTTACTGCCAGCCGTAGGAGTCGGGGTCGACTTCGACGCCGTCTGCGCTCGAGACAATCGGGGCTGCGTTGTTTTCGCTCCACGTATCGTCGACCGGCTCCTCGTGTTCGGCGATTGCACCTGGCGCCGCCTCGAACTCCTGTGTTGGCTCAAACTGCGGCACGGTTCGGTTGGCCCCTGCCGCGACTCCACCGAAACGAGCCATGACTTCTGAGGTCCCGGCCGGAGGTTTGGGAAGACTTGGCCGCAGGTCGTCGTCGCTGAGCGTGACGTCGTCGTTCTTTCGCCGACTCGGACGACTCGGCAACGTGCCGCCGCGAGACCCGAAGAAGTACCAGGATGCCGCGAGCGCTACGACGACGGCCACCACGAGGTAACCAATGCTCGCCCGACCAGCGAACGGAAACACCGCCGGGAGAAACGCTCCGACTGCCCAGCTCAATTGAAAACGCGCCTCAAAGCGCGCGAACGATCGGCCCCAGTTGGCGGCAGGCGCATCGCGCTGCACGATGGCGTCAAACACCAGCTTGCCGGTTGCGGCAGCCATGCCGATTGCCGCGGCCATAAGCACGGCGCCGAACAGATCGCCGGCCCAAGCTGCCACGAGAGCGGCGCTGAGAGCGATCATCAATACGCCCAGGAGAATGTTCTCCTCGGGGTATTGCTCGCGCAGACGAGGCGCAAAACGAGCACCGGCCAAAGCGCTCGCGCCTGCCGCGGCGGCCACAAGACCGAAGTGCCAAACCGGCGCACCGGGGACCCCGGTGATATCGATCACTGGCAACCCGCGCGTGAGCCCGGTAGTCGCGCCTGCGGCGGCTCCGAAGCCGGTGGTGTCAATACCGTCGGCCCCACCGCGAAGTTCAAATGCCAAGAGGAAGGTGACGAACCCAACGGCGCCCCGCAACGCTGCCATTGCGCCCGCTGCGAGCGTGATTCCTCGACTACGTAGGTCCTCCTTCTCTTCTGCCGCAATGGGGAGTTCAGCGACCGCAACCTTCGGCAAACGCAGCGCGTTCGCCACACCGATCGCAAAGATGACCGCGGCCACGGCAGCCGACCATCCGGGGCCCCCGAAAAGCGAGAAGAACCCACCGATTGCAGCGCCTATTGCCCCCGAGATGCCGCTGATGAGTGCAAGCTTCGAGTTTGCCTCGACCAGCTCGTTTTGATCATCGACCAACCGAGGGACAAGCGCACTCTTGGCGATGCCATACGCCTTCTGAAGGATAAGAAGGCCGAACGCTTCGGGGAACAACCACAGCGTGTCGGTATGACTGATGAGGAGTACCGCAAGGACGGAGCGAAGCCCCAACGCTCCGATGATCATGGCCCGCCGGCCACCCTTCACCCGGTCGAGAGCTGGGCCGATGAGCGGCGTGACCACAGCAAAGGGAGCGACGGTGCACACGAGGTAGAGGGCGACTCGCCACCGGGCGTCGCTGGGATCGATCGAGAAGAAGATCGAACCCGCAAGTGCGAGGGCTAGCGCGCCGTCGCCAGCAGCGTTAAAAGCATGAGTGCGAGCAAGTCGACCGAATGGTGAACGGCGAAGCGTCTCGGGCAGCTTGCGGGGCTTGGCGGCACGGGCGCGGGCGCGCGGATCGGGCTGCCCTAGCTCTTTCCATCCGTCGGCTTCGCTCACGACGCAATCCTACGACCATCTTGGCCTGCAGGTCAGGGCGTTCCTTGAGGGTTGCCAGATTTTGGGTCGCTCGAGGCCTACGCCGCGTCGGATTCTGCCCGACCGTTGTTCTGCACCTCGGTGAGGAGCCGGCGGTCGCGCTTGTGGGTCAGCTTCTCGAATGCTCGATCAAAACTCACCCATCTGGCTCGATCCACCTCATCGTTTGGCACGAACTCCCCGTCGAGAACCGTCATCTCCCAGTAGTGGACCCGTTTCCGTCGCTGGCGACGGTCGTCGTATTCCACGGGCGATAACCGCCTGCCGATCTCGCAGCGATATCCCGTTTCCTCCAACACTTCACGCAGAGCTGCCTGTTTCGGGGTTTCGTCGTCCGTGTCACATTTCCCTTTGGGGAAGCTCCAGCCATCGGTGCGAGGGCGATGAATGATGAGGACCTGACGTTGGCCCCGTTTGTCGAGGCGCGTCACCACACCTCCACCTGCGCGAATTTCGATGGTCGAACTCTTTCCCACGCCAAGGTTTTCGACCGGGCGGCGGATGTACTTAAGCCTTGCCCAAACAGCAGGGGCTAGCGCTTCTCAAATCGCTCGGCCATCGCCAAGTGTTGGAACAACTCGTGCGCATTGCTTCCGTCAGCACCCACTGTGCGACGCCAGGAACCGTCGGTGTCGAGCAGCCAAGCGAGCTGATCGTCATCGAGGAGAACGTCGAGCATGACGTCGATCTGGCTCTGAAGCTGCGGATCAGCAATCGAGGTCAGCACCTCTATACGGCGGTTGAGATTTCGCGGCATGAGGTCGGCCGATCCAATGAAGTAGGAAGCCTCACCTTGCGATGCACCATTGCCAAAGAAGAACACGCGTGAGTGTTCGAGGAACCGTCCGACGATCGACCGGACTCGAATTCGTCCAAGCGAGCCGGCGCTTTCGGGACCGGCCACGTACCCAGGTCGGAGTCCACAGATGCCGCGCACGATGAGGTCGATCTGCACGCCTGCATCAGCAGCCTCGTAGAGAAGATCGATGAGATCGGTGTCGACCAGGCTGTTCATCTTCATGATGATTCTGCCGTCGGTGCCTTGTTCGGCTTCGGCCCGAATCATGTCGGCGAGGCGGTACCGGAGGGTCTCTGGCGCCACCAGAATGCGGTCGTAGTCGATGTCTCGGCCATAACCGGTGAGCTGATTGAACAGGCTCGCCAGGTCGGCGCCAATTTCTTGGTCAGCGGTGAGCAGACCCAGATCTTCATAGAGCCTGGCCGTTCGATGGTTGTAATTGCCGGTTCCAATATGGCAGTACCGGCGAATCGTTCGGCCTTCTTCGCGGACGATCATGATCGTCTTGCTGTGGATCTTGAGACCGATGAGACCATACGCGACGTGCACGCCGGCCTGTTCGAGTCGTCGGGCCCAACCGATGTTTGCCTGCTCGTCGAAGCGGGCTTTGAGCTCGATGAGCACCGCCACCTGCTTGCCAGATTCAGCCGCTCGGACGAGCGAGTCGATCAGTGGGCTATCGCCGGAGGTGCGATACAGGGTCATCTTGATAGCGAGGACGTGTTTATCGATCGACGCCTGGTGGATGAGCTCGGCCACCGAGACCGTGAAGGAGTCGTAGGGGTGATGTACGAGGACATCGCCTTCCGACAAGCGGGCAAACATATCGACCCGTTCGTCGTTCTTCGGACGAAACGCCTTCGGCGTTACCGGTGTCCAGCGGGTGTACCGAAGCTCTGGCCGATCGAGGTCGGCGATGACGTTGAGTCCGGTGAGGTCGAGTGGTGTTGCTTCGATGAATGCGTCGGCACGGTCGAGGTCGAGTTCTTCGAGGAGCAGCTCGAGGATCACTTCATCGACCTCGCCAAAGATTTCGAGACGGATTGCCCGGCCGAATCGACGGCGACGTAGCTCCATCTCGACAGCAAACAGAAGGTCCTCGGCGTCTTCCTCTTCGTAGGTGAGGTCGGCGTTTCGAGTTACCCGAAAGAACTGTTTGTTGACGATCTCCATGCCGGAGAACAGCTTGGCGAGATGGTGGCTAATGACGTCCTCGAGGAGAACGAAGTGGTTCTCGGGGGCCGAGGGAACGCTGATGTAGCGAGGGAAGGAGTTGGGAATCTTGATGCGGGCAAACCGCGTTCGACTGCTCGTCGGGTCGCGCAACGACACGGCAAGGTTGAGCGACAGGTCACTGATGTAGGGGAAGGGGTGTCCGGGGTCGATTGCCAGCGGCGTGAGTACGGGGAAGATCCGGTTCTCAAAGAGTTCGCTGACGTAGTCGCGGTCGCCTTGGCTGAGGTCTTCGATACGCAGCTGCAAGATGCCGTTGGCGACGAGTTCTGGCCGGACGAATTCACTGAAGATGTGTTGTTTCTCCACCGAGAGTCCTCGAGCACTGTCGAGAATGGCGGCGAGTTGTTCTTCGGCCGTGCGCTGATCGGGTGACCGCATCGCTACTTCGGCCGCCACCTGGTCCTTCACACCGGCAACACGAACCTGAAAGAACTCGTCGAGGTTCGACGAGAAGATCGACAGAAAGCGGACCCGTTCGAGGAGCGGCACGGAGGGGTCTTTGGCCAATGCCAGGACGCGGGCGTTGAACGCCAACCAGGAGAGTTCGCGGTTGAGGTACGGCGATTCGTTTTGATCAAACGACGGGATAACGAACTCATCGCCAAGCGCGCGAATCATCCGCTCTTCAGATGCAGGAGATTCGGGCGCAGTACTCACACCCTGCCAGTCGGTCGTTTTCCTCACAGATCCAATCAAATCACGCCATCACCCAAAGAAAACCCTCCGGTGTCAGAGCAAGTGCCAGAGCAAGTGCCAGAGCAAGTGCCAGAGCAAGTGCCAGAGCAAGTGCCAGAGCAAGTGTCAGAGCACTGGTCTGACACCGTCGCCAATGGTGCATGTTGGTGTATTTCGAGCAATGTCACAGGGGTTCAATAGTTTGTCGAAATGACCAGACAACCAAGAATCCAAAGTTCCACCGGCTGGTACCACGTCATGAATCGTGGTGCTCGACATCAATCGATCTTCCTCGACGATGGCGATCGCAGGACGTTTTTATACCTGCTTGAGGCAATGAGCGAGCGCTTTGCGATTGAGTTCCATGCGTACTGTTTGATGGGCAACCACTACCACCTTCTCGTGCGTTGTCCTGAAGGAACACTCGCCGAAGCGATGCAATACCTCGGGTCGGTGTACACCCGTCGATTCAATCGAAAACACCAGGTGGACGGTGCTCTTTTCCGAGGACGTTTCTTGTCGAAGGCCATCGAAACCGAGATGAATCTGGTTGCCGTCATCCGGTACATCCCGAGGAACCCGCTTGCGTTCCTTGAGCAACATGAGCTCGACTCATTCAAGTGGTCAAGCCACCAGGCGTATATCGGCTCGGTGCCAACGCCGCAGTGGCTCGAAACCAAGGTCGTGCTCGATCTCTTCAACGGTCGAATCGCCGGTTACGACTCACTCATCCGGGAAGACTCGTGCGGTATCTCAGACGCAACGATTCTCGACAACCTCCACGACCGCCATTCCACGGTGTCAGAGCAAGTGTCAGAGCAAGTGTCAGAGCAAGTGTCAGACGAGGGGTCGGAGGTTGGGGGTGGTTTGGGATAGGGCGGCGCCTAGGGCTGCGGCATTGTCGCCAATTCCTGAGCCTTTGATTGTTGCGGGCCGGCCGATGGTCATCGCCGCTTGGTGAAGGATTGCGATGCGTTGGCGCCACTCTCCACCCAGTCGCGAGGCGAAGCCGCCACCCAACACCACGAGCTCAAGGTCGAGCAGCGTCACAGCTGCCGTGATGGACCCAGCGAGGGCCTGTGAGGCGTCGTCGAGAAGCTGATGTGCGAGATCATCGCCAGCTGCCAACGCATCGACCCAGATCGTCGAAGTCATCCGGCGATCTCCGGCGGCGTCAACCAACAAGGTCGACACACCATGTTCGTAAGCGGCGCGGGCTCTCCGTTCGAGGCTTGCCCGGCCGAGGTATGCCTCGAGGTGCCCCACGCCGCCGCAGGCGCACATAAGAGGGGCGTCGCCGAGAACGTCCCGATGCGGACCCCCCGCTTGATCGCTGCCGCCCGACAAGGGTTCGACGGCGGCACTGCTGACCCCGCCTTGCCGGACAGTTGTGCTGCTCCCCGGGAACGCTGGGACGGCCGTGTGGCCGATCTCGCCGGCGAGACCCCGAGACCCCGAGCGCAACTGGCCGTCGAGGATGAGTGCCCCGCCGACGCCGGTGCCGACAGCAATGTGCAACACATTGTCGACACCCCGAGCATTTCCGTACCGATGTTCGGCCAACGCTGCCATCGAGACATCGTTGCCAAGAACAACCCGGCGCCCAGTCGAAGTCGCTACTAGCGACCCAAAGTCGACAGGTTCGTCCCAACCTCGAAGGTTGGTTACCTCAGCAACCGTCGAGCCGGAAATAACTCCCGGCATACCCACGCCCACCGAATCGATAGCGGCGCCGGGGTCAAGCTTTGCGACCAGACGCGACACATGATCAGCGACGTCTTGCGGACCAGAGTGCTGGGTCTTCGCCAGAACCCGGTCGACAACTGTCCCTTCAGCATCGACCAATACCGCCAGCACTTTCGTGCCGCCGATATCGACGCCTAGCGAGCAGTTGGTGATGTGTCGTCCTCGGGGTAGCCGAGGTCCCACTCGACAACCATGTTCTCGCGCTCGCCGTCACGGTTGACCCGCTCACGGTTGCGACGGAACTGAGGGTCGTGCGGCGGAAGCAACAGGAGACGAGCCTCGAGCCGCTCACGGAAGCCATCGATCATTGCCTTGTCGCCAAAATCAGCCCGAACTTCCCAATGGGGCGCGGTTGGGCCGAGATAGACGATCTTTACGCCACCGGCAGGTGGCTGACGCTCGACGCCAACATCGCTCATTTGGGTACTCCTACAGAACCGTTACGGACAGTCCACCCTATCTGACCTGATGAGCGAACTCGCATGCCGGAGGCGGTGCTAGTCGACTGACGTCAGCGACTCGTGGTCGGTGGCAGCATCGGCGGGAGCCTCGACGGCAAGGTCAACAGAGACCTCGGTGCCGATCTTTGCGGCCTTGCGCGCAGCCTTCGAGGCGGCCTTTGCAGCAATGACGTTGCGCTTGCGAATAAGGCGACGACGAGCCCGTTCGGACTCACCACCCCAGACGCCGTGGTCGATCTTGTTGGTCACCGCGTATTCGAGGCAGTGCTCTTGTTTCGGGCACTGCCGGCAAATGCGTTGGGCTTTGATGACGCCAACGCCATCGCTAGGAAAAAATATTGCTGGGTCTTCGTGGGCGCACAATCCGTGTGCCATCCAGTTGGTGTCCATAGGGACCTCCCTCAAACAAGCCGTGTACAAGCTCTATGTATAAGACGCTCATACTCACGAGAAAGTTCCCGTAAAGCGGCTCTTTTGAAAAACTTAGGGCGATTCCGGGCGGCTAGGGGGCGATTTCGCAACGATCGTTGCAAACAAGCCAAATTGTCGCACAACTGACGCAGAATCGTCAGCGAAACGACATGTTCGAGCCAACAAATAGCGGGATTCGTTGTCGAAATGTTCTGCTAGCTGATTCCAACGGTTTTCAATGCCGTCCGAGAAATCGCCTGCACCTTGCCAACGATGCCGTTGTTGGTCTCCGGGAGATCGTCGGCCAGTGACTTCATCGCCGAGCTCGCCGACATATCGCCGATGAGGGTGTAGGTGATCCCGCCCCGATCAACGACCAGTGTGTCGTAGCCACCGTTCTCAAGACGCCAGGCATCGTCGCCAGCCATCTCCATGGCATCGGCTTCGGGCATGTCGTCGACCTTCACGTAGCCATCCTGTCGAAACACCGAGACGATGTTGCCGCCCTCATCGCTATAGATGAGTTGAACGATCTTGTCGTCGGTTCCGTATGCGCCCATCATGTCCATGCTGTCGGTGCTGTCGGGACCAAGATCCTTCACGTCTTGCATTGGCATCGCATGAAATCGCTCGGTCTCGGCGGCCTCGCCCGTATCCATAGCGGTAAGCGCTTCGGCGTGTCGGCTCGCAAAGTCGTCGAGTGCGGGCACTCGCTCGATAGCGCTGATGCCCGAGCCAAACCCGAGGACCAAAAGAAATACTGCGGCCGCAGCGATGATTGAGGTGGCGCGGGACGCCAACGAGCGCTTTACCCGAACCCGCTCTTCATTCTTTGTGCGAGCCCCAGAAAGCGACGCAACGCCTTCGGGTAGTGCAGTGGCCGGGTCGGCGGATCCACGTTCGAGCATGCCTTCGAAGAACCCAGCCGGTGGTTCGACGTCGGGAAGGTCGCGCAATGAAGATCGGACGGCAGCGAGCTCGGCGAGTTCAGCGGCGAGTTCTGGAGAGTCGGCGAGCGCCTCGTCAACGGCATCTCGCTCGTCACGGGTGAGCTCGTGGTCGAGATAGGCATCGAGTAGTTCACGTTCTTCCATCAGCCGACCTCCTCAGCCAAGAGCGGTCGAAGCCGGGACCGGCCCCGATGTATTCGACTGCGGACCGTGCCTACGGGAACATCGAGCTGTTCAGAGATCTCCTCATAGGAGAGCCCAACGACATCACACATGACGACGGCCGCCCGGTAGTCGTGAGGGAGAGCAAGGAGCGCCTCTTGAATGTGCTGCGGAAGACCGCGTTGGGCAAGTTCGTGGTCGGCTCCGGGAGAACCTTCGATGACCCGGTCGGGTTCGTCAGGCAGCGCCTCTTCAGGTCGCCGCTTCTTCTTGCGCACCCCGTCGAGGAACGCGTTTGTTGTTATGCGACTCAACCAACCGTTGAGATTGCCGGGCTGGTAGTTCACCAACCCTCGCTCTACTCGAAGTAACACTTCCTGAACCAGATCCTGTGTGTCGTCGTGGTTTCCCGTGAGTCGGTACGCCACCGTGTAAAGGAATCGCCCGTGATTTTGGGCAATGTCTTCCCACGTTGGGACCGACGCATTGGATGTCTGGTCTTCCGTCTTCATCGGCGACGATCTACCGCTTTTCGATATTCGCTATAGGACTGGACGGGTGGACCATCAACAGAACGTCAACGGACCAGCAGAAGGTTCCCGAAAATCTCGGGAAACACAAAACGGGCCGCTTAGGCCTCGGTCTCTTCTTCTTCCATTCCCTGGTCAAGTCCATCTTTGAACTCTTTTTGAGCTTGGCCAAGGGAACGAGCCAGCTTTGGCAACTGACTGCCGCCAAAGACAAGCAGAACCAAGACGACGATGATAACGAGTTCTGGAGTACCTAATCCCATGGATCACAGGGTAGCTAACTATTGACCGGAACAGCAGGTCGGTTGCGCCCGCAGGTCGCAACGGGGGAACTAGCCCTGTTGGGCGACGATGATCGTTGGTTCGGGGTTCGCCGTTGCGGCGGCGCGAGCCAAGGCCCGTTGGCGGCGGATGCGGCGACGTTCGCGCTCGCTCATTCCGCCCCAAATTCCGAACTTTTCGCCGTTTTGCAGGGCGAATTCAAGACAATCCTCGCGCACGACACACCCGCGGCAGACTTCTTTTGCTTCCCGGGTTGATGCACCACGCTCGGGGAAGAAGAGGTCGGGGTCGACGCCTAGGCAGTTAGAGAACTCCTGCCAAGAGGTATCGAGATCTGGTTTGGCGAGACGCATTTTGCGTTCTCCTCCGGGAAACTGTGGGGCGTATGGGGGCTGTGCAGGTGAGTTTGGGGATTCGAAACCACGCTCCGCGCGAAATCAGATACGAACGGCGCTCGAAAACCCAGCGGCGTAATTACACCATTGTGATTGTCCCTTGTCCAGCGGGAACCCTAAGAACTTCCAAGTTTTTGTAGCGTGAAATGGCGATTCGCGCGCTCCGTTGCGATTGCGACGACGAGAAAGCGGCTGAAGTTGCCGTGCGGCGAACACTCGGGTGAAGGTACCTAGGTGCTGAAAACGCAGAAATGGAACTCGCTAACCGAGGCTGAGCGCACATGGCTCCAACAACGAGGGCACGCTCACGAGGTCTCTACCGATCTCGAAGCAGATATCCGTAACCTCGTCGAGGATGTGCGCCTACGAGGCGACCAGGCGCTCTGTGAGGCCCTGAGTGCCTTCGACGGCATCGATGTCGCTCCTGCTGGGCTGGCGGTTAGCCATGACGAGTTCGCAGCGGCAAACGAAGCGGTGAACGACGAACTCCGTGCGGCTATCCGGCAGATGATCGCCAACATTCGGGGTTTTAACGAGGCGCTGGCCAGTCGGCGCCAAAGCTGGACCGAAGAGCTCGCACCGGGCCATGTCGTCGGCGAAGTCGTCGGCCCCGTCGCATCTGCCGCAGTGTTTTGCCCCAGCGGAAAGGCGAGCTACCCGTCGGTACTCGCTCAGGTGGCAACTGCAGCCGTTGTTGCTGGAGTACCTGAGCTCATCGTTCTTGTGCCCCCGGTTCCCGGCGGTTCGGGCGAAATCGACCCGGCCGTGCTGGTTGTCGCTCAGGAACTCGGCATCAGCCGGGTTTTTCGGGTCAACGGCCCGGCAGGTGTTGCCGCTGCAACATTTGGTACCGACACCATCCCCAAGGTCGGCACCATCATCGGCCCGGGCAGCCCGCCGGTAGCGATCGCTCAACTCGAAGCCCGGCGATACGGCGTCAACTCTCTTGTGCTCGGCCCGTCCGAGAGCCTGATCATTGCCGATTCGTCAGCCGACCCAGTCCTGCTCGCTGCCGATCTCCTCAATGAGGCAGAACACGGCACCGACTCGACCGTCTTGCTGGTAACCACTGACGAAGCCCTCATCGCCGCAACCGATGCCGAGGCTGAACGGCAGGCGGCAGCGCTTCCTGACGAACGTCGGGAAGCGGTTGAAGCTGCTCTTGGCTCCAACGGTGGAGCCATCTTGGTCGACGACCTCGACACCGCCTTCGCCGTTGCGAACTGGTTTTCCTCGGAACATCTCCAGCTCGCCCTCGACGACCCATGGTCCTACGTCGACCGCATTACCGATGCAGGCGAGATCCTCGTTGGCCAAACCACTCCCCTCTCAGCCGGCAACTTCGCTATCGGCGCACCGGCTGCGCTGCCCACTGGCGGATTTGCGAGCCACTCATCGGGTGTCACCGTCGAGGCGTTCCAAAAGGCATCGTCGGTAGGCCATCTCAGCGATGAGGCCCTCGATGGCATCGCCCGGACCACGGTGGTATTGGCCGAACACGAAGGTTTCCCGGCGCACGTCAACGCCATCCATATCCGCGGCAAAGGCCACAAGTAGGTGTTCGAAGTTCACTCACTCGAGGAGCTCGAAGCCCACCACCAGGAGCACGGATCGCTGGATGGCGCCGTCCTGCAAGGCCTGGACCTCAGCGAGGGGCTCGACCGCTCCTGCTCGCTGTCGTGGAACGGTGCCACCATCCTTGGAGGCGTGCTTCCCACCAAGCTTCAGACCCACATGCTCGATACCGGAGCGGTAGTTTTCCCGAAGCCAGCAGGGCTCCCCTTCAGGCCGTATCGCCCGTACCTGTACACCCTCGATGAGCTCATGGAAGGGTATCGCCCGGGCGACGACTCGTCGCTCGCCGAAACGGTCGACTACCGGATCTACGAGTTTGCGCAAGCGCTCCGCGAAGCCGCGAGCCCATCGATACTCAACGCGCTCTATCAGCGAATCCACGACCATGCGATCGATGATGGAGTCAGCGACTTCCTGGTCGATCATCCCCGTGTCGTTGCCGTCATGGGCGGACATGCCCTTCATCGCGACGAGCCGACGTTCCGCGATGTTGTGCAGTTGGGCCGCGAACTCGCGAGGTCGAACTACCTCGTCACAACCGGCGGCGGGCCAGGCGCAATGGAAGCAGCCAACCTCGGCGCGTGGTTGTCGACCCACGACGAAACAGCAATCGACGAGTCCCTCGAACTGTTGGCCGGCGCTATCGACTATCGCACTGCCGACTATCTCGACCGCGGGTACGAAGTACGAAATCGCTTCCCGAACGGTGCCGACAGCCTGGCGATTCCGACCTGGTTCTATGGCCACGAACCCACCAACCAGTTCGCTTCTCATGTGGCCAAATACTTCTCCAACAGCATCCGCGAAGACGGCCTTCTAGCGCTCGCCAACCATGGCGTGGTGTTCACCCCGGGGTCGGCGGGAACGGTGCAAGAGGTCTTCCAGGACGCCACGCAGAACCACTACGGAACGTTCGAGCTCACCAGTCCAATGGTGTTCCTCGGGTCCGACTTCTGGACCCACATCCTTCCGGTAAAACCGCTTCTCACCAAGCTGGCAGGCGACCGGGCATACGCCGAACTCATCGCGTTTGTCGATACCCCGGCCGAGGTTCTCGAGTTCCTCGCAACCCACCCGCCGGTAGCAAACGCTTAGCGGCGGACAACCGCGAGAAAGGCTTGTTCGCCAGGCGAGTTGAACGTATCTGCGATGCCGTTCGGACACTCGTATTCGGGACCGACGAGATCAAAAACGTCGCCGTCGTTCCGGTCACGGCACCACTGGTATCGCTGGCCGTCGCCGAACAACACGCCGGAAATACCGATCTCTAGCGCAGCCTCAACGTCGGCCCGAATGTCGTCGGCACTCACGGGGTTATCGGGGCTATGAAGACAGCCGGGCCACGTCGGCGCGAGTTGGTAGTACCGAGACTCCGCAAGGATGACCGGCTTGTTAGTCCGGGCCACAACCGGTGCCAGCTTGGCCTTCATGGTCCCTGCGTCCTGGCAATGACCGGTTTGCACCGCGCCGACATCGACGAAGTCTTTGTCGAAGAGTTGGTCGTAGTTGTTGGCACCGGCACCGGTATGAAAGGCGGTGGGCTGTTCCGCTCCCGACGACCGGATTCCGGCTTCGAGCGCAACCGAGACGTCTTCAAGAATTCGGCGAGGGCCAGCACCGACACACTTTTCTTCATACGGCAGGTCACCGCCGAGCACCCAGTAGTCGAGTGCGGGATGGTCGAACGCCACGCCGATGCTCGCTCCGTACTCGAACGCATTGTCGGCGCTTATTCCGACGGTCTTACAGGAGTTGGCCTTGGCCCAAGCAGCAACCAGTCCAACACCGAGGTGACGACGTTCAGCCTCGTCGAGGATGAACGTGATGCGACGGGTGTACCCAGCCGAGAGCAGCACATGGCCATCTTCGGAGATATTGGCGATGTTGTCCGCAACATCGGGGACGTCTCGGGGATAGAGGTTGGTGCCTCCGAAGGGCAAAGCAAGAAACCAGAAGCCACTGAACCCGGCTTCGTACAGGTGATCGAGGTAGCTGACGATCTCGGCGTCGGTTGCGAGATATGCCATCTCCCACGCTGTGTCGTACGCCGGGATAATCGACGGCGGTTGAAGCGGATACTCGGGCCCGGGAGGTTCGGCGTCGTCCGGCCCCCCAGTGGACGGTGGCGACGTCGGCTGCGGCGTAGCGGTCGCCGGCACCGTCGTGAGGTCGGCTGGATCGGCTCCGGGGTCATCGTCGTCGTTGGAGGTGAAGACCACGTCGGGCTCGGAATCCTCGGCGTCTTCGCCAGCAACCAAATCCGACCCGGCCGAACCGCACGCGGTAGCCAGCAGCGCGAGCGTGAGGAGGAGCGCAAGGGCGCGCCAAGTGAAGCGAACGCCACGGTCGCGGTTGGTCATTGCGCTATCGGCAGCCAAGAACCGTGTGTTCAGTTCCGGCGAGTTCGTTACGAGCCACTACGCAGTAGTCGTCAATCTCGGCGGGAATCTTGATCGCAAATCCGTGGCTTGGGCCTTTTCCGTAGGACGCAAGGTCGTCACGTTTCCGGTCGGCCAACCCAGAACCAATAACGCTGCCGCCAACAACCGCTCCACCGTTATTGCCAGAACGAATCTCGATCGTAACCGGGCCCGAGATATCGGGGTCGATCGCCCAGCCGCGCACAATCTTGTTCGCGCCGTTTCGAACGACTCGCTCAAAAGCACCAAATGGCTGATGAGCTACCGCCATGGTTCGACAGTCCAAAGAGACCGGAGCGAGCCCATCGAAGTTGTCGACGTCAACACAGATCTCATGCTCGCCATCGGCGAGGTCGAGCCGAATTTCGAATCCAAGCTTGCCGATTTCGGTACCAAGAAATTCGGCGACACGCGCTCGTCGCTGATCGGTTCGTTGGCTCGTCGCGACCTTGCCGTCGACGGTGATTCGCACCGTCGCCCGCTTGCCGAGGTCAGGATCGAAGGCCCAGCCCGTCAGCGTGAGCGCCCGTCGACCGTCACGGATACCGGTGATGGCTCCGAGTGGGATCCGGTTCCACGCCACATCTCCCTCAAGGTGGCTTCGCATCATCTCGGCCATCGCCGCAGCGCCCGCTGGCCGTAAGTGAATGCCATCGGCCCACGTGAATTGGGGGTTCGAATCAGACAGCGCGCCCCAATGGGCGAACTGCAGGTTGGGGTGACGACGAGTTGCGTTGAAGATCTCACCGGTGATGGCGTCCATCTCGGGCCGGTATCGAGGAGGGGTAAGCCAGGTGACATGGTCGGCACCGGCCAACAACTCCATGAGCCGGTCGATATCCCGACGCATCAACGGGCCACTGCCGTGATTGCTGCCGAGCTGCACCACCACATGATCGCTGATGATGCCCGGGTTGACGCTGAGCATGTCGGCGGCAACGTTGGCGCGGAAGCCGACAAAACCTAGGAAGGTCACGTCGGAATTCGGGAACGCTGCAACGACTTGTTTGCGAGCGCCCAACCCAATCGAGTCATGAATCACAAGCACCCGCTGGTCGAGCGGACCCTCCGAATCTTTCGGGTCAATCGCTCCGTCGCCTTCAGCGTCACGAATCGGCTGTGCAGCCGCTGTGGGACCGGACAAAACCGACGTCGCGAGGAGCGCGACAACGAGGGCAACCGTGACGATCAGCGCGCTTGCTGACCGGTGCAGCGTGAAGTTTGCCCCGCGGCGCATCCTCATGACCTCCCGTTTCTCTCCATCGGACTACCAGCCAGCCGAGAGGTAATCCAAGCCGCGATCCCCGGCAAGTGTCACAAGGCGGAGCGGACGTTGTGTCTACCGACCGTGGAGCAGCTTTCGCTTGTTCTCCACAAAGTCGACCAACACATAGTCGCCGATGTTCTCGTTGGTCGTGAAGAATGCCCGACCACCGTTTATCTGGGTGATTCGCTCAATGAAGTTGGTGAGGTACGACGTTGCGTCGAGCATGAAGGTATTGATGCGAATGTCGTCGCGCGTGCAGCGCATGACCTCTTTCATGGTGAGGTCGACAGTGAGCGGTGATGGGGGGTAGTTAAAGTACGGGGCGCCCGATGGTGTGAGGTGTGCCGTGGGTTCGCCGTCGGTGATCATGATGATCTGTTTCGTGCCGGTCTGGCGGGCGAGCATCTTGCGAGCCAGCTGGAAACCGTGCTGCATGTTGGTGCCGTAGTCGTAGTCCCACGACACCTCGGGAAGCTCTTCGGGCTTAATCTCGTGCGCCACCGCAGCGAAGGTCACCACGCCCATGTAGTCACGCGGGTACTGAGTATTGATGAGGCTGTGAAGCGCCATCGCAACCTTCTTGGCCGGCAGGAAGTTATCGCGCATGGGCATCGACAACGACAGGTCAAGCATCAGAACCGTGCTCGACCGAACCGAACGTTCGGTGCGCTCGACCTCGAAGTCCTCGGGGGTTAGGCGAACCGGCGTTCCGCCGCCCGAGCGGGTGACGGCGTTGCGGACGGTGCGCTCGATATGCAGATTGAACGGGTCGCCGTATTCGTACGGTTTGGTGTCATAGGCGCGCTCGTGACCGATTCCGGTCTCTTCCATGGAGTGGCGGCCAAGCTTGTCGGCCGTGAGCTTGCTGAACAGGTCACCGAGGGCGTTCTGGCCGATCTTGCGGATGGCCTGTGCGGTGAGCTCGTAGCGGCCTTCTTTGCGCTGGAGGTACCCAGCATCTTCGAGCATCTTCGAGATGTCGGCCATTCGTTCGAGGCTGTCGCCGGCATCGTCGCCGAGCAGCTCGCGCGCCCGATCGAGGTCGACCTCGGCGAGGGCGCCAGGATTACGAGCACCCCGCAGCAGATTCTCGAGCTGGTCCAGATCTCCGAGCTCACGAAACATTTCGGCGGCCGACGCGAAATCGAGCGGATCGGCGCCTCCAAAGTCATAGGACTGATCCCAACCCATGTCGGGGAACATGCCCTGCAAGTTCTCACTGAGTTGGTCGGCCTGCCACTGAAGGTCCATGTCCTCGAGCAACGCGGCGCTGAGGTCCTGCATCTGTTGACGCTGCGCGGCCGACATCGAATTCATCATCATCTGCATGGCGGCCATTCGGCGGGCCATCGTTTCGAGCAGTTCTTCGATGTTCTGAGGATTCTCGGGAAAGAAATCGCCGAACTTCTCCATGAAATCTTCGAAGTCGGTTTCTTCGCCACGCTGATGCTTTTCGAGCATGTCGTTCAGCGAGGCCATCATGTCTTTCATGCGGCCCATATCTTCGGGCGACATGTTCTCGATGGCGCCACCCATCTGATCCACATAGTTCTGCATGAGTTGCTCGCGCAGTTTGTCGACCAAATCGTCGAATGCCTGCTGGGCAGCCTCGGAGGTGAACTCGTACTTTTGGAGGCCCTTCATCTGCCCGCCCAGGTCGGGAGGCAACATGTCGAGCTCGATCTGGCCGTTCTGCGCTTTGTTGGCGGCGTCGGAGTCGTCGGTGGACCCGGCGAGGTCGAGAAGCTCTTGCAGGGCCTCACGTTCGGTGTCGAGAACCTCGCGCAGCTCTTGGGCAATGTCGTCGTAGATGCCACCGAGGTTGTGATTGTCGAGTTGCTCTTGGCGACGCTCGCGAAGCTTCTCGAGCATTTCGCGCATGCCTTGCATCTGTTCGCCGTCCGGCGTTTCGAATCCGTCCTGCATGAGGCGTCGGATCGCGGCGTTGAGGTCGCCGTGGTACAGCAGATCGTCGGTCATCTCACTGAACAGGTCGTCGGCCTTCAGCTCAAAACCGACCTGGGTGCCATCCCATTGGGAGTAGGTAAAGGCCCCGGTTGGTTTGCTGGCTCGAGCTCGACGACGACGGATTGCCATACCGCGACCATAGCAACGCCTTTGCCAAAGCCCCGAACGAACCGGCGTCATGCATGCGGCACCCGAAACATCTGGGGCCAAAAACCTTGGGGCTAGGAAACTGCCCAAACACCGAGGCCGACGGTGGCAGCGCCACCGAGGCGGGTTGCAACGCGCAGCACGGTTGGAGTCAGGCGCGGGCCGACCGCCCCAGCGCCGAGGCCGAGAAACAGATGCCACACCACCGAGAGGATGACGACGCCCAGCGCAAAGACCGCCAGGCTTTGGCGATCGTTGGCAAACGGCATCGCCGCAAGAAAGGCGAGCCAGCCACCAAGCGCGGTTGGCAACAGCGTGGTGAACGCAAGGAACGCTCGGAAGGGTCGCGAAACCGAAGCTGCCCGTTCACCCATGGCGGCGGGTCGCAGGAGCATCACCGCTCCGAAGGCCAGGAGCGTTGCCGCCGACGCTCGTTGCAGAAGGACAAACGCGCCATCCGGCAAGCTGCGCCCAGCGGTGACAAGCACGACGGCGATGATCGACAGGATCAGGTCTCCACCTGCAACCCCGATGGCCGCCCGTGCCCCCGACGCACGGCCTTGGGCGGTTGCAACCTGAATCAACGAGAGGCTGACCGGACCAGGAACACCTACCGCCACGATGCCGAGGCCGAATCCGAGGAGAAGGAAATACATGTCCTGAGTATCAAGAAACTGGGGCCGAAAAGGCAGCTGACTTGTTGCCCACACAGCGACAAGGACCATAAACTTTGCGGCAATGGACCTTCTCGACAGCAAAATTGTTTCCATACTTGAAACCGACGGTCGTATTTCGATTACCGAACTCGCCGAGCTTTTGCCGCTGAGCATCTCGGCGACACGCGATCGGCTTCGGAAACTCGAGGAAACAGCCATCGACCGTTTCACGATCCGCATGAACGCTGACGCCATTGGACGACCGATCGAGGCGCTTATCGACGTACGCATCGGCCAAGAACTCAGTATCGAATACCTCGACGATCAGCTCGCGATGATGCCGGCGATAACCAACGCCATGCACCTCACCGGACGCTTCGATCTGGAGCTTCGGGTGGCCACCCGTGACGTCGCCGAACTCGATGACCTACTCACCGCACTCAAGGGAACAATCGGCGCCGAGGAGACAAACACCCGCCTTATCCTTCGAACCATCGAAGGATTCCCAAGATCCCCAAGCCTCGAACCCTAACGACCAAACCAGCAAACGAAACCGCTGCCCGTGGATGTTACGGAGTGGCGGGAGCGTCCCATTCGAGTTCGTGACGGTACGGCGGGTTGGCCCCGGCTCGCGACACGGTCACGCCGGCTGCGGCGACAGCACGAGCTGCAATGATGTCCCACATATCGGTGCCGACGTCGGTCAGCGCCGCTGGCGTGGCAACACCTGCTTCGGCAAGCGATGCAAGAACCGCTCCGACAATGGTGTCCCCGGCGCCAACCGTATCGATGACCTCAACAGTCGGCGTAGGCGCCGACGAAACTCCGGCTGACGTCAGGATCGACAATCCCTCGGAACCTTTGGTGATGATGACAACCCCGACACCCCCCGCAACGAGCGCCTCGGCAGAGGCATCAGGAGAGCGATCGGGCCAGATCCACGAAAGGTCCTCATCGGAGCCCTTGTAAATCGACACGTTGGGAAGCCAACGTTCATGGAAGTGGTGCCACTGGTCGCGGTCGTCGATAATTTGCGGACGCACGTTTGGGTCGAGCGACACCAAGCCTTCATGGCTCTCAGCGGCCGATGCAAGCGTCTCGGCGGTACCACCCCGGAACATGCCGAGGGTGCCACCGTGGAGGATGTGAGGCCCACCAGCTAGCGAACCTAGGTCAAGAGCCTCGTACTGCGTGTCGGCGGTGCCGTCGCCCTCAAAGCGGAACCGCAACTCAGGAACGTGCTCGACAATGGCTCGGGCCGTTGGAGCGTCGCTGCGACTAGCGAGGGTCAGGTCGACCTCGTTGGCTTCGAGGTGAGCCCAGATCTGGTCACCGAAGGCATCGGTCGACACACAACCGGCAAAAACTCCCCAGGTTCCGAGGCGGGTGGCAGCGATCGCCACATTCATCGGACCACCACCAGGTACGGCGTCTGGCACGAAGTCGACGAGGGCCTCGCCGGCGCTCACAATCGCAGTCCGTTGTTCGTTCACTGCGCTCACTCTGCTTACTCTGCTTGCTCTTTTGGTCCAATGCTGCCGCACAAGAACTGACCGGTGCCCCTAGATCGCCACCAGGCCCGGAGGGGTTGAGGTTTGGCGGTCTTCTAGGGACACCAGCGGATTAGTCGCCGACTTGTCTCCGTCGGCGTACCCACTTTGAGGCGGGTGTGCGGCGATGCGTTCAGACGCTTTCTCCGTCTGGAGCGAAGATATGGACGGGACCCTTGACTGCGATGGTTACGTTGTCGCCACGACCAAAGTCGGTGTCGCCAGCCTCGTGCACAACCAACAACTCGTCGCGGCCTTCGTGCTGAACCTTCACGTGAAGGAACGACTCCGAACCCAGAGCCTCCACAACAACGACCTCGCCGGCCATGCCGTCGCCGTCACCGGTGAACTCGAGATGTTCTGGACGAACACCGATACCGAATGTCGTGCCGTCGACAGCCGACGCTGCGGCCTTCATCTCGTCGGTCAATCCGATCGTCGTCCCGGCAATTCCAAATTGCCCATCAATGCGATCGACGTCGAGCAGGTTCATGGCAGGTGATCCAATGAAGCCGGCCACAAAGCGATTTTTCGGTCGTCGATAAAGCTCTCGGGGCGACGCCACCTGCTGGAGGATTCCGTCCTTCAGCACGGCCACGCGGTGCCCCATCGTCATGGCCTCGACCTGGTCGTGAGTGACGTACACCATCGTGGTGCCTAGACGGGCCTGGAGGTCGGCCAACTCGGTACGAGTCTGTACTCGCAGCTTGGCGTCGAGGTTCGACAACGGCTCGTCCATCAGGAAGACCTGAGGACTACGAACGATGGCACGACCCATCGCAACCCGCTGTCGCTGTCCACCGGACAGGTTCTTTGGTTTGCGGTCGAGATAGGGCTCGAGGTCAAGAATGCGTGCGGCCTCGAGAACCTGCGCGGCCCGCTCTGCCTTCGGCACCTTGGCCTGCTTCAGTGCGAAACCCATGTTCTCGCCCACGGTCATGCTGGGGTACAGGGCGTAGTTCTGGAACACCATGGCGATGTCGCGATCCTGCGGCGGCTTGAGCGTGACATCGACATCGTTGATGAAGATCCTGCCCTCGTTCACCGTTTCCAGGCCGGCGAGCATGCGCAACGCAGTCGACTTACCCGACCCGGACGGACCGACCAATACCAACAGCTCGCCATTGGAAATGTCCAAGTCGAGCTTGTTGACCGCGGGGATTTCGCTGCCGGGGTAGATCCGACTCGCTGCTTCGTAACGCACTTCAGCCATGACGCTGCTCCAGTCGTTCGGGGAGGGCGATCACTTGATCGCTCCCATTGCCAGGCCGCGAATCATTCGCTTCTGGGCGACCCATCCGGCGATCACGACCGGAAAGGTTGCGAGGACCGAGGCGGCGCTCAGTCCGGCGAGAAATTGGCCTTGAAATTTTTGCTGCGAGTTGACCCAGACCGGCATGGTGGACGCACCGGTCGGATTCAACTGCACCGCAAGGAAAAACTCGTTCCACGCAAAGATGACGCAAAGCAGGGCAGTTGCTGCCAAGCCGGGTGCCACGATCGGCAAGATGACCTGACGGATCTGGCCCATAAGGCTGGCGCCGTCGATGGATGCTGCTTCGATGAGTTCCTTGGGCACTTCAGCGAAGAACGACCGCAACATCCATACAGCGAGCGGCAGGTTCATTGCCGTGTAGAGGACGACAAGGACGGTTCGCGTGCCAAGCAGGTCGAGGTCACGGGCAATGATCCAGAGCGGCATGATCGCACCCACGATTGGGAGGAACTTCGTGGAGATGAAGAAGAACAGCACGTCGCGCCACATCCGCATCGGGCGAATCGCCAAGGCGTAGGCGGCCGGAACAGCGAGGATCATGGCGATCGCCGTCGAGATCAACACGATCCAGAACGAGTTACCAAATGCTTCGGTGAAGCTCAGCAGGCCGGTGGACGATTCGGTGACTTCGGAGAAGCGATCGAGCGTCGGATCGAAGAACAACACCGGGCTTCCGTTGGCGACTGACTCTTCCTTGAAGCCATTGAGCGTGAGCCAGAACAGCGGGAAGAAAAACAGCAAGCCGATGATCCAGGTCAGCAACGCCAGAAGATGGGCAACGACGCGGTTCTGACCGAGGATGGGTTCGGCTTTGGGAGCACGAGTAAATAGAGCCATCAGGAATCATCCTCCAGGAGGCCGGACAACACACGTAAGCCGATGTTGGCGATGATGATCGATGCGACGACCACGATGATCGAGTACGACGACGCCAGTCCGAATCGGTTGCCACCGCCGATCGAGCGCTGTGCGATGTAGAAGGGCAGGTTCTTGGCGCCGGGTTGACCGCCGACGATGACTTCGATGTGGTCGTACACCTGGATGAGATAGATGGCGCCGAGCAGCGTGCCGAGTTCGAGGAACGGGCGAAGCTGCGGGAAGGTGATTTGGCGGAAGATCCCGAAGGTGGTGGCGCCGTCGACACGAGCGGCTTCGAGCACTGAGGTGTCTTGGCCTTGGAGGCCGGCGAGGACGATCAACATCATGAACGGGCTCCACTGCCAGACGAGGACGACGACGACCGAGGCCAGCGGAAACCTGGTGGCAAACTCGATGGACTCGATGCCAAAGAGATTGAGAACCCAGTTGAGGACGCCGAACGTGGCGCCGAACATCTGCGTCTTCCACATGAAGCCAGCGACGACCGGCATGACAAGGAATGGGGTGATGAGGAGTGTACGAACAAAGCCCTGACCGAAGAACTTTCGGTCGAGCAGAATCGCAAGAAGGGTTCCGACAATGAGCGAAAACAAGACCGCCATAACGGTCATCTGCACGCTAATGAAGGCGGCATCTCGGAAGAACTTGTCTCCCGGCAGGTCGGTGTAGTTCTCGACGCCGATGAACGTCCGCGGGTCGGGCCGGTCGAGCCGCCATTCGGTCAAGCTGTAGAACAGCGTGAAGAGGAACGGAATCTGCGTCACCACGATCGTGAAGATCAGAGCGGGAAGGATCGGAAGGCGTCGCTTCCATCCTTCGCGACGTTCTAAACGTTTGACTTCGCGAGCCTGAGATTCAGCTGTGTGATCGACAACATCGGTCGACATGACGCTCCCCCTTCGAAACTAATTTCCCGGCCGTGGTGTGAAACCGAACCGGCCGGGCGTACGAGACGCCCGGCCGGCCTGGTTGTCATTCCTACACTTCAATACTCAGCAATACTCAGTATTTGAAGTGCTATT
>CALGZB010000272.1 GCA_937934655.1 uncultured Acidimicrobiales bacterium
ACGATCGCCAACCAGCTCAACGACCGCAGCAGCACCGCCGACGGCGTAACTCGTGGACTACAACGATTCGTTCACGGCTTGGCCAAGAAAGTGCTGATCGCCGACTCGGTAGCCGGCATCGTCGACGGGTCGTTCGGGGTCGGTGAGCTCTCAACCGTTGGCGTCTGGGTAGGGGCCTTGGCGTATGCGGTGCAGATCTATTTCGACTTCAGCGGATACAGCGACATGGCGATAGGCCTCGGCCTTATCTTTGGCTTCACCTTCCCAGAGAACTTCCGACGCCCCTACTCCGCACTGTCGATCACCGATTTCTGGCGCCGCTGGCACATCACCCTTAGCGAGTGGTTTCGCGATTACGTGTACATCCCTCTGGGCGGTAACCGACGCAGCACTGGCCGCCAGTACGTCAATCTGATCACCGTGTTTGCGCTCACCGCCCTCTGGCATGGCGCCGCCTGGACCTTCATCATGTGGGGCGGCATGCACGCCGCACTCCTTGTCGTCGAGCGACTCACCGGTACCAACCACACCGGCGTCGACACCACCCGATCGGCAGCGTTGGCCCGGGCTCGCACCGCAGTTCTTGTGGTGCTGTTCTGGGTGGTCTTCCGGGCTTCCACCGTTGGCGAAGCCGTCGACCTGTGGCGTTCGATGCTTTGGTGGAACAGCGGCGGGTTGCACCCCACCCAGTGGACGGCCATGAACCCACGAGCAACCGCCATGCTCATCCTCGGCGTGCTGAGCTTCTTCCTGCCACGCGACTTCTCCGGCTCTCAGGCGGTGCGCGACATACAGGGCGCCCTTGGCCAATCACTGCGCCCCATCATCACCGCCGTTGCCCTGGCCGCATCGATGGCATTCATAACCACCGGCTCGCTGAGCCCCTTCCTCTACTTCCAATTCTGATGCGCCGCTCCGAGATCATCCTCACTCCCCTGCTGGTGGCGCTGCTCCTGATAAGCCCGTGGCTTGGACGCATGGTCGGACTCGATCCGTTTCGGGTGGAACCAACCGACCCGCAGCCTTTTCCGTCCGCCGACATCAATGAAATCGCCGACGCCGAAACCTTCGTCCAACTCGACGAATACCTCGACGACCGAATGGCGCTGCGCGGTCAAGTGGCAGCCGAGACAACCCGGTCATTCATCTCGATAACCGGCGACGTCCCAGTAAGCAACGCCCTCCGGGGCGACGATGGATCGCTGTTCCTCACCGAGGGCCTCACCAATCCGTGCCGCTTCCGGTTCGAACCCGATCAACTCGCCGACACGATCGACCAATGGTCGGCCCTCGGCAAGGGCCGCGAAGTGCTCCTTGTTGTTGCACCCGACAAATCATCGATCCAACTTGAGCAACTCCCGGCCCGAGGCCATCGCGACTGCCAACAAGAACGAGAGGAAGAGCTGGTCGAAGCGTTCGGCAATGACGGCGCCTTGATACCCCTGTGGGATCCGCTTCGAGACGCCCGAAACCCAGAACAGCCCTACCGCCTGTACTACCAATACGACTCGCACTGGACCTTCCGAGGGGCCCAAGTGATGGTCCAAGAAATCGTCGAGCACCTCGCCCCCGGGCAATTCCAAAGCGCCAAGGTCATCAAAGCCGGCAACAAGAAACGCAACCCGGGTGCCGTCGCCCGACGGCTCGGCTGGGACGAACAAGAACTCCGCAACCGGCTCACGTGCGAACGAGACGGCGTGTTGACTACTCGGTCCATCGAACCAAGAGGCAGCAAACAGGTGCGGGTTTTCCAAACCGTCTCTGCTGGCGATGAGCCACTCATCTCCGGACGCACCGTGGTGCTCCACGATTCGATGATGCCAGCCGGCCAACAACCCCTTGCCTGCCACTTTGCCCACATCACTTTTATCGAGTGGGACCACTTCGACGCTGCGGCCGGACTTGAGCTTTTCGCCCAAGCCGACCGCATCATCATCGAATCGGTAGAACGCAGCATTCATGTTCGGTCGATCAATCAACTGCTCGACCCAGCATGGAATGCGGCGGTTACCGCGGCACTTAACTAGATGGTGATAACCCCACGCTCTGCCTCGTAGCGTTCGGCGGCCTCATCGACAGCTGCCAACTGCTTCTCGGCCAGACCGCCACGACTTGCCTGTGCCCGATCGGCGGCGCCCATTAGCGAGTCGATCTGACCCTGGAAATGCGGCATCACGTGGCGGGCAAAGAGCTCGTAGCTCTTTTTCGTCGCCTCGTTGTTGGCCCAGTTATGGGCAAGCGTGAGGTACGCCCCGAAACCACCGTTGGATTGCTTCAACAAATCCTCGATTTGAGCGATGGCCATCTCCGGCGTGCCAACCACACCGAGGCCGCCGTTTACGAAGTCGATCTGCTCGTTGAGGTTGGCGCCATCCACCGCCATCTGGGGGAAAGCGGCCACATCCTGGAAGTAGCTAAACCACTGACCCATGCCGTACTCAACATCGCGGCGGGCTTCTTCCTCGGTTTCGGCCAAATGCATCAGGCCAACTAGACGCCACTTCTCCCGGTCGGCGACCCGCCCGTACTTGGCAGCAGTCTCTTCCTGAATGGTCCAGTGGTGGGCCAATACGTCCATGCCCACCGCCACCGTTGCGCCGAGCGACAGAACGCCGCC
>CALGZB010000273.1 GCA_937934655.1 uncultured Acidimicrobiales bacterium
AAGGCGCCATCGGGTTCCAACGACCAGAGCTGGCAATTCGTCGTGGTCACCGATGCCGACGTGAAGGCCAAGATCGGCGAGCGGTACCTCAAAACATGGAAGCCGTACGCAAAACGGCTGGCAAAACAGAACCCTGGCGACACCGCAATCGAAACCATGCTCCGAGCTGTCCAGTGGCAGATCGATCACTTCGACGACGTGCCGGCGGTGGTGATCCCATGCCTCAAGGGCGGCCGAGTGCCGTTTGCCCCAACACCGTTTATCGCGAAGTCGTCCTACTTCGGGTCGGTCTACCCAAGCGTTCAGAACCTGTTGCTCGCCGCCCGGTCGGTAGGACTCGGCGCAAACATCGCGACCGGCCCCATGTTCACGCTCGGCAAGATGCGGCGAATTCTCGAGCTCCCGAGAGACGTGACGCCGATGTGTATCGTGCCGATGGGCTGGCCAAAAGGACGCTACGGCCCTACAACCCGTGTGGCAGTCGGCGACGTTGTCCACTTCGATCGGTACGGCAATAGGTCACGACCGGCTGGGTCAGGGGCGACCCGGTGAGTGCGGCGACTCCGCTGTTGGTCAATGGGTGTGGACCTCGTGGAGTTTGGCGCCCGAGATGACAAGGTCGACGATCTCGTCTGCAACCTCTTCGGTGATGGGCTCACCGGTGAGTAGAAGACGGATCCAGAGCGGCCCAATGATTGCCTCGATGAGGAGCTTGGCATTGGTCGACTCGCAGAGTTCGCCGCGTTCGATCGCTCGTTCGACTACCGCAGTCGAAAGTGCGAGACGACGAGCCCAGAACTGGTGCATTGCGACGGTGAGATCATCGGATGCAGCGGCAGCGACAACGATGGATCGCGAGCGACGGGCCCCATGTTCGGTGCCGATGTTCTTGGCCACGTCGCGGGCAAGCAGCTTGAGGTCTTCCACCAAGTCTCCCGTATCGGGCATAGGGATGGCCTCGGCCACATGAAGGTCGGCTGCGTCAGCACTGAGATCGGCCTTGGTAGGCCAGCGCCGGTACACGGTTGTTTTGTGGACCCCGGCACGGGCTGCAACATCCTCGACGCTCATCTTGTCGTAGCCGACCTCGGTCAACAGCTCCGAAGCTGCTTGAAGAACGGAGAGCCGGACTCGCTCGGCCCTACCGCCAGGTCGCTTTTCGCCTACTCGGGGTTCTGGTTTCGTCATGACCCTTGCAACGTTATCGCAAAAGAGGTTGCGTTTGGTGATTTCCTGGTGCATAGTGAAAAAGCAACAAAAGTTGCGACAAGTCGAAGACCGGACAACACATGACAAACCAAACCGCCGCCAGGACCACCACCACAACCATCTCCATCGGCTCAGCCGACGAGCAGCACACCCTGCACCTCAGCTGGACGTGGCTGACCCTCTGGGCCTGCCTCACCGCTTTCGTCGGATTCCAAATCATCACAAACGGATTCGTCAACGGCTCGCCGCTCCTCGGTGCTGCGCTAGCCACGACGGCGCTTGGCGCGTTCATCGCCCCCGATCTTGCCTTCCTCATTGGACTCGGCGACCACGTCGAGAAGGGCTCGATCTCGACCAAGGCGGTCCCGATGTACAACGCAGCTCACCGCATGACGGTCGCCTCATCGTTCACCCTGATTGTTGGCGTCGGGCTTGTCCCGCTCGGCCGCCTGTCTCTCGCTGCGCTCATCGGCGGCATCTCATGGATGGCTCACATCGCGATCGACCGGGCCGTCGGCTACGGACTCCGCAACCCCGACGGCAGCCGCAACCAGTACTGATCACCCACCCCATCCGCCCCACATCACCACCCTGTCGCAACAGCAAAAAGGACCCCTCGTGCGTCACCACCTGCACACCGAAATCGACATCGATGCCTCCGCCGAAACGGTCTGGAACATCCTCACCGATCTCGCCAACTACACCCACTGGAACCCGTTCATCACCGAAGCCAGCGGCGACGTCGTCGTCGGCAGCAAGCTCGTAAACCGCATTGCGCCGCCGGGTGGCAAAGCAATGACCTTCAAGCCAGTCGTCACCGTCGTCGAACCAGCAAAGACCTTCGAGTGGCTGGGCCGCCTCGGCCTGCCCGGCATCTTCGACGGCCGGCACCGCTTCGAACTTGCCCGCACCCCCTCTGGCGCCACTCGTCTTCTGCACACCGAGGACTTCCAAGGCATCCTCGTGCGGCCAATGCGGAAGTCGCTCGATACCCAAACCCGTGCCGGGTTTGATGACATGAACGTGGCACTCAAGGCCCGGGCCGAAGCGGTTGCCGGAGCGCCGACGTAGCCATGACAACGAGAATCACCATAACGATCAGCCTGAGCGACGACGAGGTGCTGATGACCGACGGACCATTCGTCGACTCCAAAGAACAGATCGCCCGTTTCTACGTGATCGACTGCGACGACCTCGACGACGCAATCTCGTGGGCATCGAAGATCCCCGGCGCCCGCGCAATCGATATCCGCTCACTGCGAGAACGCTCATGAGTGGCGAATCAAGCGAGACGCTCGCCGATCTGTTCCGCCGAGAACACGGTGCAGTGCTGGCAAGCTTGGTGCGGATCTGCGGCGACCTGCACGCCGCAGAAGACGCGCTACAGGAAGCCTGTGCGGCCGCAGCCATCCGCTGGCCACGTGACGGAACCCCGCCAAATCCCGGCGGATGGCTTGTGACAACCGCTCGACGGAAACTCGTCGACGATTGGCGGCGGACCAACGTGGGCAAGACCAAACAAGAACGTGCCTTTGAACTCGACGAAGCCGCGGCCCCCGGATCGGTAGCCGAAGATCGCCTCTCGTTGCTTTTCGCCTGCTGCCATCCCTCGCTCAGCCTCGAGAGTCGGGTGATCCTGACCCTCCGCACTATCTGCGGTCTCACCACCGAAGAAATCGCCGCCGCATTCCTGGTTCCCACCGCCACCATGGCGCAGCGAATCGTTCGGGCGAAGAACAAGATCAAAGTGGCGAAACTCGGCTTCGAGGTGCCCGAACCCGAGCTATGGAACGAACGCCTGAGCTCGGTCATGGCCGCCATCTACCTCGCGTTTAACCAGGGGTACGAGCTTTCGGCCGACCGTCGAGGCATCGACCTCGCCGAACGCGGCATCGAAATCGCCCGACTGCTCGACATGCTCGTTCCCGAAGAGCCCGAGGTGGAAGGGCTTCTGGCCCTCATGCTGCTTACCCACTCGCGAGTCCTGGCCCGAATCGATGATGAAGGGATGGCGGTGCTGCTTGAAGATCAAGACCGGAGCAGATGGGATACCTCTCTTATGGAGGAAGCGTTTCAGCTGATCGCCGCTGGGGCCCGCCATGGCAGCGTTGGCCAATACTGGCTTCAGGCGGCGATCGCGGCCGAGCACGTGCGCCCCACCCGGTTGGCAGATCGCAACTGGGAACAAATCGTGGCCCTCTACGACAAACTTCTCGACCAGACCCGGCAATCGCCCGTCGTCGCACTCAACCGAGCATTGGCAGTAGCGAAACTCGACGGCCCACAGGTTGCACTCGCGCAACTCGACGCACTGGCAGACCGGCTCGACTCTTACTCGTCGTTCCATGCGGCCCGGGCGAATCTCCTCGACCAAGCCGAACAAGCAGCCCCGGCCGCCCGGGCCTACGAACGTGCCATCGCACGAAGCGAATCGGATCCGCAACGGCTCGGACTACAACGAGCACTCGACAAGCTCAAAGAACTTTGACCGGTCTGTCGAATTGGTGGGGGTTCCGTTCGTCGTAGGGATAGCAACCAAAAAATCGTCACACCAACTACGAGGGAAGACAAAGACATGACTGAAACCAGCGGTTCCGCAACCATCGAAATCAGCGCCAGCCCCGACAAGGTATGGGCAATCCTCACCGATCTCTCACAGGCCGGCGCCCTCAGCCCCGAGTGCTTCAAAGCCGAATGGGAAGGCGACGCCACCGGCCCGAAAGCCGGCGCCCAGATTCACGGCTACAACCGGCACGGCGACCAAGAGTGGGACACCGTCTCTACCGTCATCTGCGCCGAACCTGGAATCGAGTGGTCCTTTGCCGTAACCCCCGAGGGAATGCCCGCAACCATCTGGCGACACCTCATTGAAGCCTCCGATAGCGGCTGCATCGTCACGGAATCATTCGACGCCCCCATGATCAAAGCCGATCACTTTCAACAGATCAACCGGCACACCACGATGCAACAAAACGTCGTGACCTCGCTCGAGAATCTCAAAGCGCTCGCCGAAGCCTGAATTGGCTTGAGCTGCTGGCAGGAGCTGTTCGGTCATCGCCTAAAGTGAGGTGGTGAAAACCATCCAGCGGCGGGCGTCATCACCGAACGAAACCGGAACCCTGGCGTGAGCGACGAATCATCAATGCCTGCTCACTCACACAGCCACGACCACGGTCTCGAAGGCGGCTGGCAGCGCTGGGCCCGCGACCCAATGTTGCGGGTGGTGCTCGTCGGAGTGGTGCTGGCCGCCATCGCAACCATCATCAGCCTCGTGGTGCTGTGGCCGAGCGGC
>CALGZB010000274.1 GCA_937934655.1 uncultured Acidimicrobiales bacterium
GCCTTTCGGCACAATGATGAGCCGGTAAAGCGGGTCCGCCATTCAGGTCATTCGCTTGCAAAGACACTCGGCGATGCCTCTCACGTCAGCAGCGGCCAAGGTCCCGGTGGTGGCGGTGCTGGTGCTAGCGGTACGACAGGCGCTATTGGGAAAATGGCAGCAGGAGCGCACGAGCGCTACACCGATTCCTTCGACGATTAGCGCGAAGAGCCGCTCAAGAACGGCACCTGAGATCGTGCGCCTGGTATTTCGAGTTACGTAAAGCGGGTGGGCCCCTATCGGCTCCGGGACGCCAAGGTTCAAACAGTTAGGTCTGCGGCCTTTCAGCCAAAGGAATGCCCGATTTCGCATCGCCTAAGGTGAGGCGAGTGTTCGACACCCAAGCTGACGCACCTTCGATGTACCAAGCGGTAAGGGCCGAGCTCATTCGAGAGCTCCGCCGGCTCAACGCAGCATCTGCATCGCTGAAGGTGCCTGCATGCCCAGAGTGGACGGTCAAAGATGTCGTTGCGCACCTCTGCGGCCTTAACGTCGAACTCCTCGCTGGTGTGCCGTTCCAGTCGATCGGCTCTGAAGAAGCAACCGGCAGGCAAGTTGCTGATCGGGAGCGGCTTAGCCTGGGTGAGGTAGTCGACGAATGGCTCTCGGCGTCGCAGTCCATCGACGAACTCTTCGTCGCCGACACAAACGCAGCCGCAGCGCTGCTCGCTGACCTGGTCGTTCATGCGTATGACCTTCACGAACTTCTGGCCCAGGATACAACCGTCGCCGCCACTGCTATTCCACTGTCGGCGCACCGCTACGCAAACAGACTCCAGCACCGAGTCGCTGACGAAATGCGAATCGCCCTCGCTGTGGAGTTCACCAATGGTGAGACGTTCTCGGCCCCGGAAGTTGACGGCGGAAATTCGATCACTCTTCGAACCTCAACGTCACTCTTCGCCCGTGGTGTAACCGGCCGACTTCGACGGGCCGAAGTCGAGGCGTTCGACTGGAGCGACGACCCGAGCGGGATACTCGATCGAGCCTGGAACCTGTACGGCCCGTTCCGAACGTAAAGAGAACGTAGCGTAACGACGAGCAGGTTGATTCAGGGTGGCAATTACTCAGCGCACTCCCCTGCTCGTGGCGTTTGGCCGTGACCGGCTCGGCGCGCCTGGAGGCAACGCCGGCCGAACGACGATGACCTAGCAGGCTTTAAACTGCGTGCTTCCGTCGGTGCTTGAAATGCTCTCGTTCACGCAGTCGATGATTACTGCGCCGCCGCCGCCCGTGGCGATTGCGCGTTGATTGGTTCCTCGGGTGGTGGAGGCAAGGCTGCCGGCTCCATCAGCTTGGGCATAGCCGTTGGCGGAATCGAAGGCGATGGCGGTTGCTCCATTGCGTGCTCGAGCAACGCTACGGGTTCCCGAGGCTGAGGCAAATGACCCGTCACCATGAGCCTGGGCCCTATTGCCAGGGGTGCTGAAGCACGTTGCGTTGCCTTTTTGGACAACGGTTCGTCCGTTGACCGAAATGCAGACATGGGCATTGCCGTTTTGGCCTTGGGCATCAGCGGTCGGGACTGCGAAGAGTGCGACGGCCGCAAAGGTCGCGACGATGGAGATGATCTTTAAAAGGTGACGCATGACAAACTTTCCTAGATGGGGGTAGGGGGAATGCTGGTCGGAACCAACGGCGGGGAGGCGTCACTCAAAGTACTATCCTTGCCGACCATTCCCACAGTCGGTGAGTGAGGCGGTCTCGATCCGGGTTTCTACACGAGTCCCAGGACGATGCCGAGAACGAGAAGCAGAATGATCGGCGCTTGGGCTCCGTGCACAATCATCGACATGGTCGTGCTCCGATACCGCGCTGCGGGTAGTGCAAACACCAGCGGGGCAATGAACACGCCAAGAACGATGGTCGATGGTTGGTGTACGTGATAGATCGTCGACAAGATCCCATTGGCCACCCAGGCAAATCGACCGAACGATCCATCCATCTTTGGAAGCAGCACACCACGGAAGAGGAACTCTTCGCCAACGATGTTGAAGATCAGCAACGGAACGAAGATCCCAAAGAGCCACCAAGCTCCCTTCAGGGGCGCTAGGCGTGCCTCGTCCTCGGCGAACTCGTCGAGTGAGTACTTTGCCGGCTCGGCCAGAAAGGACAATGGACCGTCCAGCAGTGGCTGGGCGATAAGGCCCTCGAGTACCAACGCCTCGAGTCCAAAGACTGCAGCGATCGGCACCAACCACCAATAGAGCCGCTTGCGCTTCACGTTGGTCTTCGGGTCGATCGGTGGGTTCAATCGCAGACGCCGTTTCACCGTCGACCACTTGAGGTCACCTTCTTCGCTGCGGACGATCGCCATCGACAAGATCGTCATCCAGGCCAAACCAATGGTCAGCAGGATTGCCCGGACCAATCCGATATCGATGCCCCAGGAATCGCCCACGATCGGCGTCACGACCCAACCGAGGACTCCCATGGGTGCCGTGGCGGCGAACCAAATGCCGAAGATCTTGCCGATTGAATACTGGCCAACGTCGAACGCCTCGGATGAGGAAGTCGAGCCGGGTTGTCCAAGAGCCACATGACGAGTTCTCATGGCTTAAACGGTAAAGATCTGGAGCGTATCCGTCGTCCTCCTGGCGAAGGATCGTGCGTACCCCTATGGGGGGATCTTTGCAGCCGTGTGTCTAAGGGTTGCTGGGCATCCGGCCGTGCGAGCAATGACGTAGAACTCCAGTCGGTTTATGACCCGAGATTACGTCACGTTGGGATTTCCCGGTTAGAGAAGCTCCAGCAGGTCGAGGTCGTCGATTGCTGCCACGTTGCGTTTGATCATCTCGACCATCCAGGCGTTTCCTCGCTCGTTTTCTGCATCGAGCGTTCCAGCGATCACCGTGGCCCACACCCAGATGTAGAGCAGGCCAACGCGATAGTCCTGCCATGCGGTTGCGAAGTCGTAGTCGGTAACGCCGGCATTGGAGAGACCGGTCACGTAGCGCTCGATGAGCTGTTGCTCGTGGGCCCGCCGTACATCGACCTGCGTGCTCTGTCCGAGGAAGTACGACACATCGAACATTCCCTTTCCGAGCATCGGACCCTGCCAGTCCACGAAGGTCATCGGGTGATGATCGGGGTGCTCGGCGAAGAACAGGTTGTCCATTCTGAAGTCCCCGTGCACGAGTGTGCGCGGCGCCTGATCGAGGTGCTCCTGCAGCCGCGGAATCGCCGCGACATATGCGTCTTTCGCATCACGGAGGTGTTGCGGGATGTGCTCGCCAAAGGTCGAAACGGTTGCGTCCCATCCAGCGGCCGACCCGCCGGCCATGTTGGTGGCGTTGTCCGAGTTAGCGGCACGCGGCAGCCATGCGGCATGTCCGTCTTCGAGCTTGTTCCAGAAGGATGCGTGCATCTTTGCGAGCTCGTCGATGGCAGCTTCCGCCTCGGGCAAGGTCGCCCCTGTCACCTGGTCACCGGTTCGGTAGGCCGAGAGGTCTTCGAGCACGATTGCGAAGTGGGTGGGAGTCTCCATCTCGGCGAGGTAAACCTTCGGACCAGCAGCGAGGCTCTGCGCGTCGAGGTCGGAGAAGTAGCCGACCTCGCGGTCGTACACCTTGAACTGTTCGGCAACACCGCGGTTGACCTCGTTCGAGGTTGGAAACTTGACGACGACAGAGGCAGGTGCGCCGTCATGATCGCCGGCGTAAGTCAGGCCCAGAAACTCGATCTCGCTCAGCATGCCCACCCCTTCGCCAATCGGCGTGTGCTCCACATGGCTGACGCTGGACGTCTCGGGAAGAGACCCGTTCTTGTGTAACACAGCGGTCATCCATTCGGCGGAGACAGCTGATGGGCTCGCAGGCAACGGAAGAATGTTCATAAGCGAAACATACGCCAGCTCGGTGGAATGCGACAGCGGCGCTGCCAATGGCTTCTTGGTTTAGGTGTTCATCGGCCGATGAGGGGGTATGACGAAGCTAGACGTTGATGAGCTCGTTGCCGGCGCAAAAAGCGATCGAAACCGAGCGGTAGATTTCTATAAAGCCACCGCCATGGTCGCCGTGGCCTTCGGGCATTGGGTCGCAATTGCTGTCTTCAAAGACGCCGACGGTGACCTTGTTGCCTCGAACGCTCTCGAGTTTGACTATTCGTTAGCCTGGGCCACGTGGGCGCTTCAGGTGATGCCCTTGTTCTTCCTTGCTGGCGGCTTCTCCTCCGCGGTCTCGTTGGACTCGCACAACCGTAAGGACGGAACACCTCAAGACTGGGTGGCCAGCCGTCTTCGGCGGATGATGGAACCAACGATGATCCTCGCCTACCTGTGGATCGTGATCGCTTTGATCGCGACCGCGCTCGGTGTAGCCGAGCTTGCGTTCCTTGGCGCAGCAGCGGCAGCGATCCCGCTGTGGTTCTTAGCCAACTACACGATCGATACCGCTATCGCTCCCATCACCCTCCCGCTCTTCCGAAAGAACCCCTTGGGGTTCTTCCTGGGGATCGGTGCCGCTTTCTCGGTGTTTGAAATCGCCGGAATCATTGGCATCCCGCTGCTCCATGGCATCAACTGGGTTATTGGGTGGTTGATCTTTCAAATCCTCGGCTTCGCGTGGCGCGACGGGCTGTTACCTTCTCGTCGGGTGCTTGGTTTGATCGCTCCGTCGCTTTGGGCGATCACGTACATCGTCGTGAAGCTGGGTCCGTGGCGAGCGTCGATGGTCAACGATGGCGAAGCATCGTTCAACCCCACACACCCACCGTCGATCGCTCTAATGCTGTTCGGCCTGGCGTATTGCGCCACCGCGGTGTGGCTCGCTCCGACGATCAACACGTGGCTCGCAGCCTCGCCAGGCGCCTTCAAGATCGTGGCGATTCTTGGCGGAGTGGGCATGAGCGTTTACCTCTGGCACTTCACCGCAGCGGTGATTGCCGGAGTGGTGCTGTTATTCCTCGATGCACTGCCAACCGCCGCCGTTGGTTCAGGAGAGTGGTGGATTCAGAAGCTCCCGCTCATCGCGCTGAGCTTCGTCGTGTTGCTCGCGATTCTTGCTGCGGTCAAACGGTTCGAAGTCCGAGGGCTCTTGGCGCCCAAGAGCGCATACGGCGGATCGATGGTCCAGATGTTGGTTTCCGCTGCAGCACTGTCGGCTGGAGTCAAGCTCTGGACCGGTGGGTCTACAACCAAAATCATCGCCGGGCTCGTCATTACTACCTTGGTCTGGCATCTCGATCTGAAATCCGGAGCGATCCTCTCGGGCGGTAAGTCCCCGAACAACGGTGAGTCTCGGGAACTTGCGGGGTCTCACGAATCGTCGAAGTAGTACGCATCCTCTACTCCCCTGCTGAAAGACCTCCACAATGCGGAAGCTAGCTCTCGTCGTACTCCTTCTCGTCACGTTTGTGACGGGCTGTTCGTCGGATTCAGCTTCGGGCCCGCTTCGTTGTGAGGATGATTTCGCGACCATCGTCGATCTTGTTCGGTCGGGTCTTCCAACCTATGACTACGAGCCGGCAGACAGCTTGCAACAGTTGATCGATTGGTCAGACCTCGTGGTGGTTGGTTCGGTCGACAGCATCTCGCGGGTGGCAGGCACTGAAGAAATGACCGTGATCTCATCGAGCGACCTAGAGGTCGTGAGCGGCACCGCGAGCGGCGACTCGTTGACCAGCGTGGCGTATGCGTCTGTCTGGGCTGAAGATGGCGCCGATCCGTTGGTCGACCCGGTAGGGGTCGACGGCCTTTCGTTCATCGCATTCCTCGTGCAGGTTTCGCCTGGGCAGTACACGCCGCTCGTGCAAGGGCTCCAGATGGGTTGTGGGCAATCGGAGCTGGTGACGCCGGTGATTGCCGACCTACCCATGGTTCCGCCGGGGGCCTCGATCGACGAGCTAGTGGTGCTTCTCTAGCCGGTGACTCCACGCTTGGTCGGAGTTAGCGATCGCACGTCAGTCTGACATTACGGGTTCGCACCTGTCAGAAACGGCAGGAGGCATTCGGCCACGCGTCCGGGGTCTTCTTCATGGGAGAACAGGCCCACTCCGTCGAGTACGTCGAGGTTGGCGTTTGGGAACTCGCTGACCATCGCCCGGGCCCGTGCAACCGGAAAGAACGGATCTTGATCGCCCCAAACAAGTTTGACCGGAACCTGGATCCGGCGATGGAGATCGGCGAGGGTCGTGACGTATCCCATGTCGAAGCTCTTGAGTACCTTCATGGTCGCCTCTTGGTATCGCCGATCGTTGTGCAACGGGGCGAAGAAAAACTCGGCGAACTCTCCATCGAGCATTGCAGGATCAGCAAAGAAACTTCCGAATCCGGCCGGCGAGACACGCATTCGAGGACTGCCGGCGATCCAGCTCAAGGCGGATCGAAGCCCAGGCATGTTGCGCAACGCAACCGAAGCCCGAAACCGCATCGCCGGGTCGGGCGGCTCGGTGTTGATCAACCCCAATGCGACCATTCTCGGATCGTCCACCAACGCGTGTCGGGCAATCAATCCCCCGCTGTCCTGACCAACAACAGCGAGCTCGGTCAGGCCAAGCGAGTCCACAACCCGGCGGACGCTCTTGATGTGTTGGCCAACGGAAAGGGTGGTTGATGAATCGAAACGACTCGAACCGGTCGAGGGAAGGTCGATGACATGACAGGTGACGTGCTCGACCATGTATGGAAGCAGCTTCCGCCACGTAGCGCCGCTCACGGGCCAGCCGTGAATAAACAGCACGTCAGGACCGGATCCGACCCGTCGATAAGCAACCTCACCCGCTCCGACGTCAATGTAGCGATCGGGCTCGCTACGGAAAAGGTTGGAGGCTGCAGTTGGCGAAAGTACGTTCATGCGGAGTTCCTTCTTCTCGGCGACTTGACAGCAGCCAAACGATAGAGAGGACGAGAACTACCTCGCCGAGTTCGCTAGCCAACATGTCCGTTACGTTTGGACCTTTGTCTCGTTCATTGGGGTAATGGACTTGGAAGCATGCCGTTTAGGTCCGCCTGGCAGCTGCATTCCTCAAGCGTTTCGCAACGACAGGCCAATCCGGCCTTGATGAGTTGCTTGGCGCCCTCGAGCCTTCGGATTTGCTCGTCGATTTCGGTGAGCTTTCGATCGCCGAGATGTCGGCTCCTTGCTCGATTGCCGGCCCGGTCTGTGAGCAGGACAAGGCACTCTTCAAGGCTAAATCCAGCCTGGGTGCACACGTTGATCAACACGAGCCGCCGAATAGCGCTCGCTTCGAATCGTCGACGGCCGCTTACCCTTTCG
>CALGZB010000275.1 GCA_937934655.1 uncultured Acidimicrobiales bacterium
CGGGCCGACCGGCGGTTAGCCCCGACCTCGGGGTTCACCGACCGGGACGGGCCGAAAAGAAGCCGCCGAAAGGGTCTAGGAACCTAGCCCTGTGCCCTTCGAGGACTTCTTTTCCTTCTGGTCTTTGCGCTTCTCTTTTGCTGATTTGGTGGCGGGAGTCTTCGCTGCCCGTCCACCTTTGTCCTTGCCGGCCATAGAGGCCTTCCTCTGGCCAGACTGAATGTCGACCAGAGTGCACTCTTTCACACTGCGGACCCACCGACTGGGCGCTACTGCTCCGACTGCTCTTGTCGGAGCACGCCGACAGCGTGTGTTCCAGCGATCGTTTCGGCGAGATAGTCGGGGGCGTCCTCGGTGGGAATGAACCAGCCAGTCGGACACATCGTGAGAATCTCGACAAAGGAAAGGCCGTTACCTGCCTGCTGCGATGCGAACGCTTCGACCACCATACGTTTGGTGCGAGCAACGTTTCCGGCATCGTTCACGGCCCCACGAGCCACATACCCAACGCCATCGATCTGAGCGATGAGCTCTGCGATACGCATGGGGTGCCCGTGCTTGTCTGCGTCGCGCCCTTCGATGGTGTTCTTGGTGCGCTGGCCGATAGTGGTAGTGACGGTGAGATGGCCACCGGTCTCGCCAAAGACACCGTTGTTCAACATGATGCACACGATGTTCTCGCCGCGGGCTGCTGCGTGGAGAACCTCTTGCAGGCCCTCGTTGCCCATGTCGCCATCGCCCTGGATCGTAAACACGGCAAGCTCGGGGCGCATTCGGATAACTCCGGTTGCAACCGACGGAGCTCGACCATGAAGTGCCTGAAGAACTTCGACATCGAGGTTGTTGGAGAATGCCGTGCTGCAACCAATGCCAAAGACGGCCATGCTTTTGTCGGCGAGGCCAAGAACAGCGATGGCGTCCATGACCGCCCGGATAGCGATCGGTTCACCACAGCCAGGGCACAGGTGATGCTCGCCCACGTCGATGAGATTCGGTGTGAAGTCGGCCACGAGGTTCGCATCCTCGGGAGCCACGTTGGTTGGGAGGACTACTTCGGACCGCACTTCGAGTCCGACTGGTCGACGTTCGGTCATGCTTTGGCTCCTGCCAACAGTTCACGAACCGAGGCCGTGAGGTTTTCAACGGTGACGTCCGGTGCGATCCCGAACGCTGAAGAGTCGGTCTGGAATCCGTTCAGTCCGACGATGGGCACGCTCTTGCCGACCGAGATTCGCACGTCGTCGATCATTTGTCCGGCGTTGTTCTCGTAGACGGCAACCACGTTCGATCCCTCGGCCGCCCCGGCCACGATGTCCTCGGGGAACGGCCACAGCGTGATCGGCCGCACTAGGCCCACCCGCTCGCCTTCGGCCCGCAGCGCTGTGACAACGGCGTCCGCGTAGCGCGCCATGGTCCCATATGCGACAAGCACCACCTCGGCGTCGTCGGTGTGAGTGAGCTCGGCACGGGGGGCGATACCCGCAGTCATTTGCTCGCGACGCTCGGCGCACCCTGCGTAATGGGCAGCAAGGTCGTACCCCACGCCGTCGCGCTGTTTGGTGGTGCCAAGCGGCGATACGAGCTTCGCGGCTCCGGTGCCGCCCGAACTGCCATCGAGTGCCCAAGCTGGGGAGGGGCGAGGCGTCGCCACCTCGCTCGACATGTCGAGATCAACCCACGTGTGAGCCAGGTAATAGTCACCAATGACCACCACGGGGTTGCGCCACTCGTCGGCAAGGTCAAAAGCGTCAGCAACCAAATCGCCGACTTCGGCTGGGCCCCACGGAGCGAGTACTGGTGTGCGGTAGTCGCCGTGCCCTCCGCCACGGGTGGCTTGGAAGTAGTCGCCCTGACCGCGAGCCATGTTGAGAACGACGAAACCAATACCGGCCAGCGATGCCTCGGCGATGGATTCCTGCATGAGCGAGAGACCCTGTCCGGTTGAGCCGGTTGCCGCACGAGTACCAGCAGCTGCCGCTCCCCAGACCATGCCGACGGCCTCGAGTTCGCTCTCGGCGTTGATGCAAACGCCTCCAACCTCGGGTAGTGCGGAGGCCATGTGTTCGAGCACCTCGGTGAATGGGGTCATCGGGTAGCCGGCAAAGAACCGACACCCGGCACGAACCATGGCGTCGGCGACGACCTCGGACCCTTCGACGAGGCGGCTGCTCATTGCAAGCCCCCCTCGGACGTCCACGTCTTGGGCTCGTTAAACCGGAACACCTGAAAGCAGAAGTCGGGGCAGACATCGGCGCAAGCCCGACAACCAGTACAGCCGACCAAGAGTTCGGGATACCGGTAGCCGCGGGTGTTGGTCATGTCAGTGGTCATTGCCAGCACGTCGGGGTGGCACGCCTCGATACAGAGGTCGCAGCCCTTGCAGGCTTCGACGTCGATGACAACGGTTCCCCTCACGACTATCCCGCTGGCAGATTTGGCATTCATGCGTTGGACGTCTCCCAAGCTGGATGAGTGAGTTGCGCCGCGGCGAGGCCTGCCTCGAGCGCTTTGCGATTTACCACTGCAGCCTCGGAGCGGTAGCTGGGCAGCACCCGAGCGGCACTGTCGAGAAGTGCGTCGGCCGCGACTACTTCGGTAGCGGCGACGAGAGCCCCAATGAGGACCAAACTCGCAGCGACCGGAGCGCCAAGCTCGGTGGCGATATCGAGGGCCGATACCTCAAGGAGCGCCACGCTCGCCGCTGGGCGACAGGTTGGCTCCACCACCGAGTCGTTGATTGCCGCAATGCCGTCGGGCCGAAGCTTTGGCCAGACGTCGCCCGCATGTTCGTGGTGCATTACTACCGACGCCCAGGCCGAACCCAGAACAGGAGGAGCGGTGACCTCGGTGTCGCCGATCACCAGGAACGAGTCGCTGTTTCCTCCGCGCATCATTCCGCCGTAGCTGGCGAACAACTGCACCCGACGACCATCGGCTATCGCCGCCTCGGCAAGCGTGCGCGCCGCTAGCTGAATGCCTTGGCCACCGATGCCGGTAAAGAGAATCTCGCGTTCCACGCTCGGATGCTACTTTGTTCTCGTTCCGAAGAACAGCGTTCTCACCAGTTCCCACCAGCTCACACCAGTTCTCAAGAGTCCCAAGAGGTAGTGCCAATGGCTTCTCAAGATCCCGATACCGCCCAACCCGCCGACGAGCGAAGCTTCGGCGATGTCGGCACCACCCTTCTGGTCGACAACGACCAGGTTCGGGTGTGGGAGCTTCACCTCGAGCCCGGCCAAACGTCGGATCTGCATCATCATGAGCACGACTATGTGATGGTCCAGATCGAAGGCGATGCGATTGCGGCTCGGTTCGAACCCGACACCGAAGGCACGTTTGCCGGATCCGACTACCTCGAAGGTCCCGTCATTCCCGGATTGGCTATCTACGCCGAAGCGGGCGGCAGGGAAACCGCTGTCAACGTCGGCGAGACGGCATTTCGCGAGGTCGTGGTCGAAGTCAAGGCGCAACGGACACCGGGAATGCTTGCGGTGCACCACGTCTCGCTGAACGTCACCAGCCTCGAAGACGCCCTACCTTTTTATGTCGAAGCACTTGGTTTTGTGCCGATTCACCGACCTGATGTCGGCATTCCGGGCGCTTGGCTACAAACCGGCACGGGAATGCAGATCCATCTCATCGAAGACCCCAACTTCGTTGCCCCGTCAGGTCCGCACACCGCCTTTCAGACGAGCGACATCAAGGCTGAGTCCGCTCGTCTGAGGTCACTCGGGGTTGAGGTGGGCGATGCCTTCGAGATGTTCGGTAACCGGCAAGCATTTTTCTCGGACCCATCCGGGAACCAGTTCGAACTCAATCAGCCCGGCTGACCGCTATGCACGATCAGCTCACGGTCGGTGCCGTCATTGCGAACGCTGCGCTGAGCGCTCCCACTTCAACCGCAGCTGTTGTCGCGGACCAGCCGTATACCTTCGCTGAGCTCGATCGAGCGGGTACCGCGGTGGCCCAAGCGCTTCTCGCCGCAGGGCAACGACCAGGCGACGTCGCGCTGGTGGTCGCACCAACATCGTTCGAACTTCTTGCCCATTACGTAGGATGCGCACGCGCTGGCGTGATCTTCGCCCCAATAAACCCGGGCATCGATTCTGCGACCCTCGACGCTATCTCAACCACCGTGAACCCTGCGGTAGTCGTCGCTCCTCCCGGTGGACGAGACCTCGGCGTGTCTCTTGGGCTGCCAACGTTGTGGTGCTCGACTGACGGAAGCACGTACGGTGCTCCGTTGCCCGGTATCACTGGCGCCGATCCGCACATCGTTTTCTTCACGAGCGGCAGCACCGGCGTTCCGAAGGCGGTGTTGCTGTCGCATCAAACCAGTGTGCTCCGCTCGCACCCCGGGTCGCAGCTCGAACCGCGTGGCCCTGCGTTGTGTCCGTACCCGCTGTTTCATATGGCCGGGTGGACGATCGGATTGCAGCAGTGGCACGCCCGCGGCGCCATCGTGTTCGTCGAGGGCACGGAGGCCCCCGTTCTGGCCGACGCACTGAGAAGACACCGCATCGAACGGTTCAATGCGATTCCAGCGCTGTGGTCGCGCCTAGCCGATCACCTCGACAGCACTGCGGGAGAATCGGGATCAGCGGAGGCATTTCCTTTCCTTCGATTCGCCGACACCGGCACATCTCCGACGTCGGTGCGGTTACTTGCAACAATTATCAATATGGCGCCAAACGCCCAGGTGCGGGTGTTCTACGGAAGCAGCGAGGCTGGCAACGTCACCTCACTTCACCACGACGATCTGCTCGGCAAGCCAAACAGCTGTGGCACCCCCAGCACACTCATGAACCTCGCAATCGCCGATGATGGCGAGTTGCTTATCTCGTCGCCGCTGCTCTTCGACCGGTATCTGGGGGATCCGGTGGCCACGGCCAACGCTCTCAGGGATGGTTGGTTCCACACGGGCGACCGGGCTGAAGCCGATGCCGAGGGGTACCTGTCGATCGTTGGCCGCACCACCAATGTGATTCGTTCTGGGGGCGAGTCCATCGACCCGGCCACCGTAGAAGCGGCAATGCTTACCCACCCCGCAATTGAGGAGGTCGCCGTGTTTGGAATTGCCGACGATCGATGGGGCGAGCTTGTTTGCGCAGCCGTGGTTGGCTCCAAGCAACTGTCGGTCGATGAGATCCGTGAGCACCTCGGCCCCGATGGCAAACATCCATTAGCCAGGCATCAGCACCCGCGTCGGGTTCTTCATATCGAAGCGATCCCGCGGACCGCAGCGACGAAGCAAGTTGATCGGCATCAGCTCCGGCAACTGGCACAACAGACACCACACGAAACGGAGCGCTGATGTCGCTCATCGAGCACATGGTCGACCGCACAC
>CALGZB010000276.1 GCA_937934655.1 uncultured Acidimicrobiales bacterium
CCGTTTGCGTACGAAGCAGTGCGAAGCCTCTACACCCGCACCGACCAATTCGACTTTGTGGCCGTCAACGAACTCCTCGACGATCTCACCACAGAGGCCGAGTCGTTTGTGCGCCAGGGAACCGATGCCGAACTTGTCGTCGAACGACAAGTATCAATGCGGTACAAGGGGCAGGGCTGGGAAATTCCCGTGCGGTTGGACGCTGGTTCCTTCGACGAATTCGCCGCCGAATCATTGGCCGGTGTCTTCACGAAGGCCTACGAACAGTTCTTTGGTCGAGCTATCAACGACCTGGCGATCGAGGCCGTGAGCTGGTCGGTTCGTGTTGCCTCAGTGCAAGAGCGGCCAGATGTCTTGGAGCTCACTGACGAAGGCAAGGCCATCGACGTGGCGAATATGCGGCCGATCTTCGACCCGGTGACGGGGCACGATCTCGACTCGGGCATCGTCGAGCGAGACGGCCTACAAACCGGCGATGTGGTGTCCGGCCCGGCCGTCATCATCGAGCCCCAAACCACAACCGTGCTCGGGTCTCATCATCAAGCGGTGATGCAGAGCGATGGCACGCTTCTCGTCACCCGCACGAGTGAAAGCGCAGCAGTATGAGTCAACGCGAAGTGCATTTCCAGATCATGTGGAACCGGCTGATTTCGGTCCTCGAAGAACAAGCGCTCACCCTGGTGCGCACCGCGTTCAGCACCTCGGTCCGTGAAGCGGGCGACCTGTCGGCGGGCGTATTCGACCGCGAAGGACGCATGGTCGCACAGGCGGTTACTGGAACCCCCGGTCACGTCAACACCATGGCTGCCGCGGTGCCACATTTCATCAACGACATCGGCCCCGAACGCATCTACCCGGGCGACGTCTACCTCACCAACGATCCCTGGAAAGGCACTGGCCACCTCCACGACATCACGGTCACCACCCCGGTGTTTGTGGGCGACGAACTCGTTGGCTTCTTTGCGTCCACCGCTCACGTCGTTGATGTTGGCGGCCGAGGCTACGGGCCCGATGCCCGAGAGGTCTACGAGGAGGGCATCCGTATCCCCATTATGAAGTGGGCCGAGCGAGGTGATCTCAACAACGACCTCGTTAACATTCTTCGCAACAACGTTCGCGAGGCCGACCAGGTTCTCGGCGATATTCACGGCCTTGCCGCCTCGAACGAAACCGGGCGACGTCGCCTGCTCGAGATGCTCGCCGAGTTCGAAATGAACGACCTTGATGAACTTGCCGAGTTCATTTTTGACCGAACGCGCTCGGCAACGCTCGCTGCGCTTACGTCGGTTCCGAATGGCACCTACAAGAACGACATGCAGGTCGATGGTTACAACGACACCATCACCCTTGCTGCCGAACTCACCGTGAGCGATGACGGGATCCACGCCGACTTCACCGGCACCTCCCCTCTCAGCCAGTTCGGTGTGAACGTTCCAATCACCTACGCCCAGGCGTACTTCACCTACGGCATGCTGGTGGCGCTTGCCCCCGAGCTGCCCAATAACTACGCCTCGCTCTTGCCGTTCACCGTCAGCGCTCCGCCTGGGGTGATCCTCAACGCCCAGGATCCCAACCCGGTAGCGGTGCGTCACGTCTTTGGGCACTTTGTTACCGACCTCTGCCTTGGCGCCCTGGCACCAGCAATTCCCACCGTCATTCCGGCTGAAGGTGCTGGAGCGCTGTGGAACTTCCAAGCCAGCGCCCGCGCTGCCGACCCTGAAACTCTTCTCCCCCCGGTCGAGCTGCTGATGTTCAACAGCGGCGGCACCGGCGCCCGTCCGACAATCGACGGTCTCACCGCGACCGCCTTTCCGTCGGGCGTGATGACCATGAGCGCGGAGGCCACCGAACAGATCGGGCCCATCGTTATCTGGCGCAAAGAGATCCGAGAGAACAGCGGCGGCGATGGCGAGTATCGCGGTGGGCTCGGGCAAATCATCGAGATCGGCCCGGTCGACGGCTACATGTTCGAGTTCTCGGCGATGTTCGATCGGGTCGAGAACCCAGCTCGTGGCCGCTCCGGTGGTGGCGACGGAGCCCCGGGTCGGGTGTATCTCGATGACGGCACGCCATTCCCTACCAAAGGCAAGAAGGCCGTACCGGCCGATCGTCGGCTGATCCTCGAACTGCCAGGAGGCGGAGGGTTTGGTAACCCCGCCGACCGCGACCCAGCCGCCGCTGAGAACGACAAGAAACAAGGCTACGTATCGTGAGCGCAGCACTTCAGTCCATCATCTCTGAACCCCGGCAATCCTCCTACGACGTCATCATCGTCGGCGGAGCGATCGTCGGTTCATCGATCGCCTGGTTCACGTCGAACAACCCGGATTTCGACGGCTCGATCCTGGTGGTCGAACGCGACCCAACCTACGAACAGGCCTCGACCTCGCACACCAACAGTTGTATGCGTCAGCAGTTCTCGAACCCACTCAATGTGCAGATCAGCCAATTCGCTGCCGAGTTCGTTCGGAACTTCCAGGACTACATGGGCAACGACCCTGAGGTTCCCGCGCTGGCGGTCGACCACTTCGGCTACATGTACCTGGCTGGCGACGAGGGTTTCGCTGGCACACTGAGGGCCAATCAGGCTGTCCAGGCCGAACTCGGTGCGGGCACAAAGATCATGACGCCTGACGAGATCGCCGCCGCCTACCCGTTCTATAACCTCGACGGCATCATTTGCGGCAGCCACAACCTGGTCGACGAGGGGTACTTCGATAGCGGCACCATGTTCGATTGGTGGCGCAAGAAAGCCCGCCAGAATGGCGTCGAGTATCTCAAGAACGAAGTGGTCGATATCTCGGTGACTCAGGGGCGAGTTGCTGGCATCACCCTCAAGTCAGGCCAAACCATCGGTGCTGGAACCGTCGTAAACGCCGCGGGCCCTCGAGCATCGCTTGTTGCCGAAATGGCTGGTCTTCGGCTGCCGGTCGAGCCGCGCCGCCGCTACACCTTTGTCTTCAGCGCAGCCGAGCCACTCGACCGGGCCCTCCCGCTCACCATCGACCCGTCGGGCGTGCACGTGCGCACCGAGGGCGATTGGTACATGGGCGGCTGTACCCCCGACCCCGACCCAGCCGTCGATCCTGGCGACTTCGCCATGGACGGCGACATTTGGGAGGAGAAGGTCTGGCCGGTTCTCGCCCATCGCATTCCGGCCTTCGAACGGATCAAGGTCGAGAGCAAGTGGGCGGGTCATTACTCAACCAATACCGTCGACCACAACGTCATCGTCGGCCCCCACACCCAGGTAGCAAACTTCATCTTCGCCAACGGTTTCTCCGGTCACGGCCTCCAGCAGTCCCCAGGCATCGGCCGAGGTGTCTCCGAACTCCTCACCTACGACGGGTACCGATCCCTCGACCTAACCCCCCTCGGCTACCAACGAATAGTCGATGACGACCCCTTCGTAGAAACCGCGATTATTTAGGTCGCTTCGTCGCAAGCTCCTGCGCTCTACGCTCCGCTATGAGGCGCCAGCTACAACCTCGGCCTCCGCTGGCGCTGCGGCCGACACCCAGCGCTGACCCAACGCGCTTCTTGCT
>CALGZB010000277.1 GCA_937934655.1 uncultured Acidimicrobiales bacterium
GTGGCGAGTCCCTCGACGCTGAGGCTTTGGCTGCTGCCGGAACCTCAGCAACCGTTGAAGGTAGCGAGCTCAGCTTCAGCGCAAATGGCGAAGCGGTGAACGACGTCAACGTGATCTGCTCGAACGTGCCAACTGCAAACGCAACGGTCCACATCATCGACCAAGTCCTCCTTCCCCCAGCAGTCGTTGAAGCCCTCACTGCTGCCGCCGGAGGCGACGCAATGGAAGATGGCGATGCAATGGAATCAGCCCTCGAACCAACTGGACCCGGCTGTGCAGCAGTTCCTGCTGACGGCGAAGGTTCATTTGTAGGAATGGCCGATGACCCAGCTGCAACCGCTGCCTCGAACAACCCATTGCTCTCAACTCTTGTCACTGCAGTAGGCGAAGCCGGACTTGTTGACACCCTCAACGGCGAAGGTCCCTTCACGATCTTTGCTCCGGTCAACGATGCGTTCGCAGCGATCCCTGAAGAAGATCTGGCCGGCATCCTTGCCGACAAGGACCTCCTCACCAGCATCCTCACCTACCACGTTGTAGGTGGAGAGATGAGCTCAGCTGACCTCGTCGCAGCCGGATCAGCGACCACCGTAAACGGTGCCGACCTGACCTTTGCTGAGACCGATGGTGCGCTCACCGTCAACGGTGCAGCCACCCTTTGCATGGACGTTCCGACGGCCAACGCCACGGTGCACATCATCGACGCCGTCTTGGTCCCTTAGACCAATTCCCCCCGGACTCAATACAAACCAAAGCCCTCTCCATTGAGTCCGATTCTTCGGTCCCGGCATCCTGAGCAATCAGGTGCCGGGACCGTCGCTTTTTCAGAGGCATGTCCAATTGGGATGCGGTGTACCGCTGTCGACCTAGGCCAACTGCAGATAGCGACGCTTGCGCTCCACGCTTCACTGAACCAGACCGCAACCACCGATCTTCGGGTAGCTCTCCTTTCTGCCAACCCCATGCCTCTCACGTTTCCCCGCCGCGCTCTGGCACTCTGGCTTGGGATCGAAGAGCAACTGCTCGAGCCAATTTCTCATTCATCGAGTTCTGGCTTGCGCCCCTCATTCGTAGTAGCCGACGATCTGATCATTAGTGACTCGCTTCTGCGGCCATGCCTTGCTGGATTTCGTAACGCCGATCTCCCTCGAGTTGCGATGGTGCTGCTCCTTTCCGCGTTTCTTGACGCTGCAGCCAATGCGCTGCCGGTCCTCGTTGCTCAGCGACTTGGCTCGCAGAGCAGTGTTCCGCCGGTTGGTGAATTCATTGATCTCACAACATGTCGGTGCGCACCCTCTTCGGCGTTCGCCAATAGGCAATGTCGTGCAGTGATCGCAGCGCTAAACGGCCCTTTGAAGCCAGGTTGATCCCCGAAATCGAAATCCGGGACGATTTCCAATCCAGGAGAGACAGCGCTCCGAACCGACGCCCGTAACGACCAACTTCCTTCAAAGGGGAACACTTAATGTCCACATCACTTCGCGGCCGCATGGCCGTCCTAGCAGCAACGCTTGGGCTGCTGACTGCTGGCGTTGTCGCCACGGTCGACGTTCAAGCCGCTGATCACCTCGAGGCACCCGCGGCAGCAGCCGACGGTCGCACTGACATCACCGACTTGTACGCATTTCAGTCGCCAACCAACGCTGACAACACCGTCATCGTCTTCGCCGTGAACCCGCTTGCCGGAATCAACGGCGGTACAACCTTCAAGAAGGGTGCCAAGTATGAGGTCTTCGTTGGCGACGAGGTGGGCAAAGGAACCAAGCTTCGTTGGAAGTTCGGCAACGTCCGCGCCAATGGTGCTCAGCGAATGAAGATGTGGATCGACGGCAAAAAGGTAAAGACCGGGCTCACCGGACGCGACCTGAGCGTAAAGGGCGACATCACCGTCAACGCTGGTCTGTTCGATGACCCGTTCTTCTTCGACCTCGCTGCGTTTAACGACCAGGTGAAGGCCGCTGGCGGCGACCGCACGTTCTGTGACGGCGCCGAGAGCGACTTCCTTGCAGGAACCAACGTGAACGCAATCGTTGTTGAAATGCCAAGCTCGACCTTCGACGGAACCAACATTGCTGTCTGGGCACGTACCCGTGCCGAAGGCGGAGTCGTTGACCGTGTTGGTCGTCCCGCAATCGCAACCGTGCTTATCCCAGACGGTTCAGAAGATGCCTTCAACAAGACCAAGCCTGGCAAAGACAACGCACGATGGGGCGCGGACGTAAAGGGAACCCTCTTGGCCCTCAGTGGTCTTGACGGAACTCCCTACAGCGATGCCGAGGCACAGGGAATCACTGACTTCCTGCTTCCCGATGTCCTCACTATGGACACCAGCGCAGCATCGGGCTTCCCGAACGGTCGCCTCCTTGCTGATGACGTCATCGACGTCGAGCTCGCAATTGTCACCGGTGGATTCTTCGGTGACTCTGCGGTCCTCGATAGCGACTGCGTCGACAGCAACGACAAATCATTCAGCGATGCCTTCCCGTACCTCGCTGCGGCCCACGAGGGTTAAGCGCTAACGCACACCTCCACGGAGGAAATTCGTGGGGCGGCCTCGCAGGGCCGCCCCACACCCTCCGGTGTCGACACAACCATCAATCCGAATTCCGCCGAGGAAGAACTCCTTCATGACGACCCTCACTCCTCCGAAGTCCCACGCGAACGACACCAACCATGTCGGCCCACGTCGCTACGTTCCGCTGGCTGCCGGCATCGCTACTGCCGCTTTGGTAATCATCGTGGGCTCGCTCTGGTTCCGCGATGGCGCCCCGACCGCAGCGTCGCTTCCGTCCCCCCAAATCATGCTGGCCAACGGTTTCGGCAAGGCCCCGGCTGACGAGTTGGTCTCGTATTGGGAGTCGCGAGCGATAGCGACACCTCGGGATGTCGTGGTGCTCACTCAGCTTGGCCAAGCCCAGATGACGTTTGCGTCAGAGGTCGGCGACCTCGCTTATTACGAACTAGCGGAGCAGTCGTTTCGCAAGGCGCTGGAGTACAACGCTTCTTCAGACGGTGCGCTCCTCGGCTTGGCTGGCGCTGTCTCGGCACGACATGGCTTCAATGAAGCGCAGGCGCTGCTTGACGATCACACCTTCAAGGCGTCGCTGAAAGAAACCGTTCTTACCTCTCGTGGCGATGCTGCTCTTGAGCTTGGTGACATACAGCAGGCACAATCGCTCTACGCCCAGGTGGGGGCAATGACACCCGGCGAGCCCGCCATCAATTCTCGTATCGCACGAGTTGCGTACCTTCAGGGCGACACTGAGCGAGCTGTCGAACTGGCAACAAGCGCGCTGCGATCGGTCAGCACCCTCGACCTGCGCCCGGCTGACGCCGCCTTCTATTGGTTCCAACTAGCCAACTACCAGTGGCGAAGCGGCGACACAACAGCCTCGCTAGCCAACCTCGATAATGCGCTGTCGATCTTTCCGGGACACCTTGGGTCACTCGAGCTCTACGGCCACGTTCTTGTGAGTGAAGGACGCTATGAAGAGGCCATCTCATCGTTCGAGGCGTTAGTTGTTGGGGGCGGTGCAGCCGATCTGCATGGCGAGCTCGAGAAGCTCTACACCGCTACCGGTCAGGCCGAAGCGGCGGCTGAACAAAACGCGCTTGGTTTGGCAGCGGCTGCCGAACAGGTCGACTCATTTGTCGCCGAGCGACGACACCTTGTCGACTTCTACGGATCTCACGATCCGGTGGTGGCTCTGGAGCTGGCCCGGCTCGACTTTGCCGATCGTCAAGACATATACAGCCACGATGCTTTGGGGTGGGCTCTTCACCTCAACGGGCTCTCCGGTGAGGCTGCTATCCACGCCGATGCTGCACTTGCCTTAGGTACCCAAGAAGCGAAGCTGCACTACCACGCGGGCATGGTCGCCCTCGCCAACGGCGAGACCGAGCTCGCGAAACTGCGGTTGGCGACCGCCCTTGAGATCGATGAGAACTTCGATGTTGCTCATGGACCAGCCGCCACCACGGCACTCGCATCGATCGAATAACCACGAAGGAGTAGGACACCCCCATCCCCGAATCTCGTAACACCAGACGACAAATCTTGTGGGGCTGTGTCACGAGATTCCGAGGTTGTGGGCGATACTGCGGCATGGACACCTATCAAGCGATCATCTCGAAGCGCGACATTCGCCACTACACCGACAAGCCGATCGACGACGAGGTGTTGCAGCGGGTTCTGCAAGCAGGTCGTATGGCCGGCACCGCAAAGAACGAGGAAAACAACCGATTCATTCTTGTTGACGATCAGGGTGTCCAGGATTCCTTAGCGCTGGCTGGCGACTTTGCCGCATGGATTGGTTCGTCGGCGTTGATTATCGGGTTCGCTGCTCCGGCGTCATCGATTCGGCTCTTCGACGTTGGTCGCCAAGCGCAGAACATGATGGTCGCCGCACACGCCGAAGGTTTGGCGACATGTCCGGTAACGCTCCAACATCCTGACAAGGCTCGTGCGGCGGTTGGCCTTCCCGACGACTGGGAGATGCCGATGGTCATTACCCTTGGTTGGCCGGTTGAAGAGGTGCCCGATAGCCCGCTCAAGCGCGAACGGGTCAGCATCGATGAGTTGGTTCGCCGCAACACCTGGTCCTAGGTAGCGCGTTTGCGGTAGACGCCTGGTCGATCGTTCAGTATCGTCGCAGCGTGTCTGCCGAGAGGTACATCGATCAGTACCAACGCGATGGCGTTGCGTGGCCCGTCCCGATCATCGACGCCTCTGAGGCGGCGCAACACCGGTCGGCGCTCGAGTCGGCCGAGGCTGCCATTGGGCCACTGCACTACATCAACAAGATCCATACGGTGATGCGATCGCCCTTCGAGCTGGCGACCCACCCCGCCGTGCTCGATGTGGTCGAGTCGTTTCTCGGGCCCGACATCCTGCTGTACAACTCGACGTACATCATCAAAGAGCCGGCAACCGAGGCATACGTCGCCTGGCACCAAGATCTCACCTATTGGGGGCTTGCCGATGACGACGCGCAGGTGTCGATGTGGCTGGCGCTGGCACCAGCGAGTGCGGCATCGGGTTGTATGACTATGGTTCCCGGGTCGCACCACAATGGCCGAGTCGACCACATCGAGCGCCCCGACGACGCAAACGTTCTGCTCTTGGGTCAACAGATCGCCGAGGTCGATGAGGCATCGGGTGTCGCCTGCGAACTCGACCCGGGACAAGCGTCGTTTCATCATGGATGGACGGTGCACCGATCGAATCCAAACGTCACCGACGACCGGCGCATCGGGCTCAACGTCCAGTACGTGGC
>CALGZB010000278.1 GCA_937934655.1 uncultured Acidimicrobiales bacterium
TCATCGCCGTCAGCGTCTTCGCAAGCGCATGCGGCAGCGACGGAGCAACAAGCGACGACGAATCGCCAGCCGAAGAATCCTCGACTGAGGATGCGTCAAACACCGACGGAGACACCAGCGGCGACACCGACAGTGAACCCGATGCCGAGCAGGACTCCGACGACGCTTCGACCGATGATTCCTCGGATGGTTTCGTCTACGCCATGCCGTTCGGCATCTTTGACCTCGACCCGTCATCGTCGTTCGGCACCGAGAACATCGTGCTCCAGAACGTCTATGAAACATTGACGGTCTACAACCCGCCAGGATCCGCCGAGCTGCTCTCCCCGGGCCTCGCCGAGAGCTGGGAATCGAACGAGGACGCAACGGTCTGGACCTTCAACCTCCAGCCCGACGTGACCTTCCACGACGGCACCCCAATGAACGCCGAAAGCGTTGCCGCATCGGTAGCCCGTACCGTCGAGCTCGATCTCGGCGCAGCGTTCATCTTCATACCGGTGATCGAGACCAACGCCGTCGATGATCTCACCGTCGAATTCGTCCTCGAGTTTCCAGCTCCGCTCGACCTCGCCCTGTCGTCAAACTACGGCGCCTACATCATGAGCGCAGAAGCTGCCGCAGCCGACAGCGAATGGTTCAACGCCGGAAACGCCGGTGGCACCGGCCCGTACACCATCTCCTCGTTCGACCCGGTTGGCTCAACAATGTTGACCGGCTACGAGGACTACTGGGGCGGCTGGGCAGACGGCCAGATCACCGACGTTGAGGTTCGTTTGGTCGAGGACCCGGTCCTCGCCGAGCAACTCGTACGGAGCGGCGACGCCGACTACACCTACAACCTTCCCTTCGACAGCTACAACGCTCTCGAAGGCGAAGACGGCGTGTCGGTCGTACGAGGCGTGTCGATGACAAATCTCTTCGGCATGCTGAACCACGAGCGTCTCTCCGCTGAGATGCGAGAAGCACTCGTGCTGTCATTCCCCTACGACGATGTTGCGACGGCACTTTACGGTGGCGAAGCAAATCGGGCCCAAGGCATCGTCCCCCAAACCGTCTGGGGAGCAGCCACCGATCTCGACCTTCCCCAAACCGACCTCGACGCTGCTGCGGCCATCATTACCGCGGCGGGCGCTGAGGGAACCTCGCTCACCTACAGCTACGATGCTGGCACCACCGAGCAGGAACAAATTGGCGAGGTTTGGAAAGCCAACCTGGCAACCATCGGCATCGACCTCGTACTCGACCCTCTGACCTTCGACGCTCGCCTCGAGCTCGCCCAGTCAGACCCGGCGAACGCTCAGGACATCTTCACAATGTTCTGGTTCCCGACCTTTGTGACCCCGATGGACTATCTGTTCTCGCTGTTCGCATCCGAAGAAGAACCCTTCTTCAACCTCGGTTATTACAGCAACGAAGACTTCGATAACGCCATCTTCGACGCCGACGCCATTACGGCAACGGACCGCGACGGCGCAATCGCCTTGTTCCAGGACGCCCAACGCATGTTGGTCGAAGATAACGCTGCGGTCTTCATGCTCGACGTTCCCGACGTGTCGGTTATCGCCGACGACATCGACGGTCACGTGCCGAACCCGGCGTACTCAAACGTCGTACGGTTCTACGAGTTGACCCGCGGCTAGGCCTGGGGGGCACTGTAGACAATGCCCTACCTCCTGCGCCGACTCATCACGAGCCTGCTCGTGGTGCTCGGTGTTATCACCATCACCTTTGCTGTTGCACGAATCGTGCCCTCGGACCCCGCATCGCTCTACGCGGGACCGAGAGCACGGCCAGCGCAGGTCGAACAGGTTCGAGCCGACCTCAACCTCGACGCCCCAATCACTACGCAGTACACCTCGTACCTTGGCGACCTGGCGCAAGGCGACCTCGGCATCTCCTTTGCCAGCAAACGCCCCATCTTTGATGACATCGTCGATCTCTTTCCGGCAACGCTCGAGCTCGCGCTTCTTGCAACGCTCGTGTCGATGCTTCTCGGAATCCCGCTAGGGGTTATTGCAGCGTCGCGTCGAAACCGGCCACGCGACGGAGGTCTGCGCCTCTTTGCGATGGCATCGGTCTCGGTGCCCGTTTTCTGGGCGGCTCTTCTGCTCCAGCTGTTCTTGGCAAGCCGCTTGGGGTGGCTGCCGCTATCGGGCCGAACCTCCCCCGATGTGTTGTTCGACGAAACAACGGGCTTCTTCCTCATCGACTCGGCGCTCTCGGGCAGTATCGGAAACGTCTGGGATGTCGTCCGCCACCTGATTCTCCCGGTGACGGTTATGGCTGCGTACCCCACCGGACTGACCCTCCGTCTGATCCGGGGTTCGATGATCGATGTACTCAACGAGCCCTACATCGAGGCGGCACGTCTTGCTGGCATCGCGGAGCGCACCGTTCTTTACCGGCTGGCCTTAAAGAATGCTCTGGCACCGGCACTCACCATTCTCGGATTGACCTTTGCCTACTCGATCTCGTCAGCCTTCTTGGTTGAGGTCGTGTTCAACTGGCCGGGCATCGGTAGCTACCTCACCAACGCCATCGTACGACTCGACTTTCCCGTCATCACCGCTGCTGCCCTTGTGGTGACCGTGGTCTATGTGATGGTCAACCTGCTCTTGGACCTCGTGCACGCCAAGATCGACCCACGGGTAGTGCTCTCATGACCGCAACAGTGACGGCGATGTTTCACCGCTCGGCTCTGCGTACCCCGGGCTCGGCTGCGTGGCGATTCCGCCGTAGTGGTCTGGGCATGATGGCAGCGGTCATCATTGCGCTCTTCGTCCTCGCTGCACTTTTCGCTCCGGCACTAACCCCCTACGCCGACCAGGGCCGGGGCACTCCTGACCTACTCAACCGTCTGCAGGGGCCGAGTTGGGACCATTGGCTTGGTACCGACGACGTCGGGCGCGACATCGTGGCCCGACTGCTCTTCGGTGCTCGCACGGCCCTGCTCATCGCTTTCGGTGTCGTCATTGTCGCCGTCGTCATCGGCGTGATTATTGGCGCCGTTGCCGGATACTTTGGCGGCTGGATCGACGAAGTGCTTATGCGCATCACCGATGTCTTCCTTGCCTTTCCACCGCTCCTACTCGCAGTGGTTGTCGCCGCCTCGCTTGGGCCCAGCACCCGCAATACGGTCATCGCAATCACCGTTTCGTGGTGGCCCTGGTATGCGCGTCAAATTCGCGCACAAGTGCTGAGCCTTCGGACGAGGCCGTTCATCAAAGCCGCACGGGCCATGGGCGTCCCGGACTACCAAATTATTGGCCGCCACATCGTGCCAAACGCAATGACTCCAGTTTGGGTGCAGGCGACGGCCGACCTCGGCGCAGTCATCCTCACCGCTGCCGGCCTCAGCTTTGTGGGATTAGGTACTCGACCGCCTGGTGCCGATTGGGGTTTGATGATCGAAGAGGGACGCAGCTACGTGCTGGGCGGCCAGTGGTGGATCGCTGGCTCGGCCGGCGTTGCGGTCACCGTTCTTGCTCTCGCCTTCAACCTCGTCGGCGACGTCATCCATGAAGTAACCGATCTCAAAGCGGACAACCGATGACTCCCATCCTCGAAGTCGAGAACCTTGAGGTGACCTTCAACCCGCCAACGGGCGAGGTCCACGCGGTGCGCCAGGTGAGTTTCGAGCTTCAGGCCGGAGAGATTCTCGGCATCGTGGGCGAATCTGGTTCCGGCAAGTCCGTCAGCATGCGAGCGCTTCTCGGGCTTACACCAACGTCGGCGATCGTTACCGGCTCGGTCCGCGTCGATGGAGCCATCGGGTCGCCAGCCGAATCAGCCGACCGAGTGCGCAAGATGGCCGCGCTCGTCTACCAGAACCCGGGCGCAGCGCTCAACCCGGTGTTCACCATTGGTTTCCAGCTTGGGCTCGCTGCAGGAACAACCGACCGGGCAGCCCTCAGTGCGCTTCTTGAACAGGTCGGCCTCCCCGAACCTGAACGGGCACTCGATGCGTACCCCCACGAGTACTCGGGCGGTATGCAGCAACGAGCCGTTATCGCGCTTGCTCTGGCCCAGGAGCCACGGCTTCTCGTGGCCGACGAGCCCACAACAGCGCTCGATGTCACGACAGAGGCCCAAATCCTCGACCTTCTTCTCCGGTTGCGCGACGAACACGACCTCAGCATCGCCTTCATCAGCCATGACCTTGCCGTGATACGCCGCATCTCCGACAGAGTCATCGTTCTAAAAGATGGTGAGGTCGTTGAGAGCGGCGCGACCGAGGACGTTCTTTCGAATCCCCAAGAGCCCTATACCCAGATGCTCGTCGCAGCGATGCCGGGCGCAGCGTCACCGAGGTCGATCGACGAGGAAGCGTCCGCTCCGCTCCTAGAACTCAGCGGCGTCACCGTCGACTTTCGACGCGGAGGCCGCGAACGGGGTACGAATCGAGTCCTCGACGGCCTCGACCTGTCGGTCCGACGCGGTGAAACCCTCACCCTCGTCGGCGAGTCCGGCAGTGGAAAGTCAACCCTGGCCAACGCGGTGGCCGGCCTCGTCCCTCAAACCACCGGGTCGATCACCTTCGACGGAATAGCACTGGTCGATCCCGCCGTCCGCAAAGGGCGCCGCAAAAGAAGCAGCACGAGAAGAGACGTGCAACAACGCCTCCAGATGGTGTTCCAGAACCCGCTGCTCGCCTTGAGCCCTCGAAAGAGCATCAGTTGGCAACTCCATGAGCCCCAACGCATCCACACCGCCCGCGACCGAACCGAACGGCAACGTTGTATCGACGAGATGATCGACCGCCTCGAGCTCGACAGCACACTGCTCGACCGCCGTCCCCATGAGTTGAGCGGGGGCCAGGCACAACGAGTTGTGCTCGCACGAGCGCTGCTCCTCGATCCGGAGTTCATCGTGTTTGATGAGCCAACGTCGGCACTCGATGTGTCGGTTCAGGCTGCGGTTCTCGATCTACTCGCAGAACTCAAGCGCGACCTCGGCCTGACCTACCTCTTCATCACCCACGACCTTGCGGTAGCGCGCCACCTCGCCGACCGGATCGCGGTGATTCGGAAAGGCGTCATCGCCGAACTGCGACCAACCGAAGAACTGTTCGCTAACCCGCACGACCCGTACACCGCTGCACTACTCGCCTCGAATGCGGCATTGTCTGCCACAAAAGTGAATTCGACGGCATTGAATTCGACACCCTCAGGAGCACAGAAGTGACCAACCGAACGACACTGTCGACCGAAGCCAACTGCGCCGACTTCGTGGAAGGTTGCCTCTACTTGGGCACCGGCGGCGGCGGTAACCCCGACGTTGGCATGGAGACTCTCCGAGCCGCTCTTGCCGACGGCCTCGACATTGGTTGGGTCGATATCGACGACATCGACGACGATGCACTAACGGTCACGGCGTACTCTTCGGGCTCCATCGCTCCGCCCGACCCCGCCACCGCGGCCTTGATCGAGTCGCTCGGCCTCAGCGATCCGCAATCGCTCGATGACGCCCTCGTGGAAGCGATCGATGAGCT
>CALGZB010000279.1 GCA_937934655.1 uncultured Acidimicrobiales bacterium
TCGAAGGAAGAACCCCCAATGAGCACCCAACCTCTCCAAACCGCACTCAACGTTTGCCGCGAAACCCTCGCCGCCGTTACGCCCGACCAGATGCAGGCAGCCACCCCATGCGCGTCATGGGACGTCGCTGGCCTCATCAACCACATCGTCGGAGCACAAGACTTCTTCGTAGCCGGCGTAAACAGCCAGCCACCGTCGGGTGAAGAGGTCGACTTCGCCGCTGGCGATTACCTCGCAGCATTCGATGCCGCATCAGCCAAGACCATCGAAGCATTCAGTGGCGAAGGCGTTCTCCAGCAAATGTGTGAGCTTCCGTTCGGCACCATGCCCGGAGCCGCAGTCATGGGCCTGGCCATGACCGATACGTTCCAGCACGCATGGGACCTCGCGAAGGCCACCGGCCAGAGCACCGACCTGGCACCCGAGCTTGCTACCGCAATCCTGGCCCAGAGCCAGCAGTCGATTCAAGATGCATTCCGTGGACCCGAGGGTGCACCGTTCGGTGCGCAGGTTGAAGCAGCAGCAGACGCTCCTGCCGCCGACCAACTCGCAGCGTTCCTCGGTCGCCAGATCTAGTTGTAGTTTGTAGCGATACAAGGTCAAAACGAACGGTGGGCCCCAGCAATGCTGGGGCCCACTGTGGTTTTCCTGGGCTTCGTTTCCTTCGCCCTGGTGTGATGCCCTTTACTTTACGTTAACTACGAGCGAACCGCGTTCGCTCCTGGCGTGACAAGCCACTTGGTGCCCAATGCAGCCATACTGGTGGGCTGTGGCCAAGCGATTCACTCCCGAGCAGATCGAACGCCGTCGAGCGCTCCTACCGGCCGTCACGTATCCCGATCTTCCTATCGCGGAACGGCGCGACGACATCCTTGCCGCTATCGAGGCCAACCAAGTGGTTGTGGTCGCCGGCGAGACCGGCTCAGGAAAAAGCACGCAGCTTCCAAAGCTCTGCCTCGACCTTGGCCGCGGCGCGGCAGGATTCATTGGGCACACCCAACCACGCCGACTCGCTGCTCGCAGTGTTGCCGAACGTGTTGCCGAGGAGCTGCACACTTCGATAGGCGAACTGGTTGGCTACACGGTGCGGTTTACCGACCAGGTCGGACCAAAGACGCTGGTGAAGCTGATGACCGACGGCATCTTGCTGGCGGAGCTTCAACGCGACAAGCAACTCAGTCGCTACGACACCATCATTATCGATGAGGCCCATGAACGAAGCCTCAACATCGACTTCCTCCTCGGGTACCTCAAGCAGCTCTTACCCCGTCGTCCTGACCTGAAGGTCATCATCACATCGGCCACCATCGACACCGACAAGTTCTCGTCGCACTTCAACGAGGCGCCGATTATCGAAGTGTCGGGGCGAACCTTTCCCGTCGACATTCGGTACCGGCCGCTTTCTGATCCCGACGGCGATTCCCCCGATGGCCGGGGTCGCGAACCGCTCGATCAGAACGAAGCCATTGTGGCGGCGGTAAAGGAACTGAGCGCCGAAGGAGCCGGCGACATTCTTACGTTCCTGTCCGGAGAGCGCGACATTCGTGAGGCGGCGGCAACCCTCGAAGGGTTAAAGATGCGAAACCTCGAGGTTTTGCCCCTCTATGGGCGGCTTTCCGCTGCCGAACAACATCGGGTTTTCTCCGATCACCCCGGCCGCCGTGTGGTGCTGGCAACGAACGTGGCCGAGACATCGCTGACCGTTCCTGGTGTCCGCTACGTGATCGATACGGGTACGGCACGCATCAGTCGATTCAGTAACCGTACGAAAGTGCAGCGACTCCCGATCGAGGCGATCTCGCAAGCTTCGGCCAACCAGCGTTCGGGTCGTTGCGGGCGCGTTGGTCCGGGCATCGCTATTCGGCTGTACGAGGAAGAGGACTACGAGAGCCGACCCGAGTTCACCGAACCCGAGATTCAGCGCACAAACCTGGCCTCGGTGATTCTGCAAATGGCATCGCTCGGTTTGGGCAGCGCCGAAGACTTCCCCTTTGTCGACCCACCAGAGAAGCGAAGCATTCGCGATGGCGTGATGCTGCTCGAAGAACTCGACGCGGTGAACCCTGAGAATGAGGGAACCAAAAACTGGCTCACACCTCTTGGTCGCCAGCTTGCTCGGTTACCGCTTGATCCGCGCTTCGGCCGGATGGTTCTCGAAGCAACCGACTACGGCTGCCTGGCCGAAGTGATGATCATTACGTCGGGCATGTCGGTGATCGACGTACGTGAACGACCCAGCGAGAAACAACAAGCGGCCGATGAGTCGCACAAACGATTCGATGTCGACGGCTCAGACTTCTTGAGCATCCTCGAACTCTGGCGGTACATCGGCGAACGTCGATCAGAACTCACGCAGAACCGGTTCCGCCGGATGTGTAAACAAGAGTTCCTCAACTTCAACCGGATTCGGGAATGGCAGGACATTCACCGTCAGCTGGAACGAGTGGCGAAGGATCTCGACCTTCCGCTCAATGCGTCGCCGGCTGACCCCGACAACGTTCACCGATCGCTGCTTGCTGGTCTGCTCTCGCAAGTTGGAACGCTCCCTCCCGAAAAAGGTGGCAGTGCGAAGGCCTCGAAGTCCGGAAAACAAGCGGGCAAAAAGCCCCCAGCCCGAGAGTACGTGGGCGCGCGAAACTCGCGGTTTGTTATTGCCCGAGGTTCGGCGCTTGGCCCGGGCGGCGCCAGTTGGGTCATGGCTGGCGAGCTGGTCGAGACCAACCGCATGTGGGCGCGCCGAGTCGCCCGGATTCGACCCGAGTGGATCGAAAAGGCTGCAGACCACTTGGTTCGCCACAGCTACGGTGAGCCGTGGTGGGATATCAAGCAGGGTGCGGCACTCGCTAACGAGAAGATCACGCTGTACGGATTGCCGGTGGTCAATCAACGTCGGGTGCAGGTTGGGCGACTCGACCCCGAGATGGCCCGCGAGTGGTTTATTCACCATGCCCTTATCGAAGGCGAGTGGGAGGGGGCCTACGGGTTCATCGAGCACAACGCCGAGATTCTCGAGGAAGTCCGAACCCTTGCCGCCCGCACCAGGTCCTCGGATGCCTCGGTCGACTACGAACGGCTCTACGCGTTCTACGACCAACACCTCGATGACACGGTTGTTTCCGCTGGCTCGTTTAACCGGTGGTGGAAAGAGAAGCGCAAAACCGGAAAGTCCGCCGGCCGGTTACTCGACCTGACGGTCGACGACTTGATCGATCGAGCCGATGTTGCGGTCGACGAGCAGGACTACCCGCAGTTCTGGACCGTTGGCGAACTCACGCTTCCTCTCTCCTATGAGTACGAGCCCGGGAGTCCTCGTGACGGGCTCGTTGTGAACATTCCCGTTGCCTCACTTCGCCATCTCGAACCGGACGCGTTTGCGTGGAACGTGCCCGGTGTTCGTCGAGAACTGGTTGCCGAGACGCTTCGAACAATGCCCAAGTCGGTCCGCAAGGAGTTCGTACCTATCCCCGACACCGTTGCCGCCATCGTCGACCTACTCGATGACAAACGGGGATTTCTTGAAGAAGTCCGTCGGTGTCTCGGCGACTACTCGGGCGTCCAGGTTGGACCCGAATCGTTCGACCTCAACCGACTTCCCGATCACCTGCGTCCAACATTTCGGGTGTTCGATGAGACGGACGCAACCATTGCCGAAGGCCGAGATCTCGACGACGTAAAGGCCGAGGTGCACGGGCAGGTCGAAGCCGACCTAGCCGTCACCACTCACGAGCTTGAGAAGTCAGGCGAAACGACTTGGGTATTCGGCACTATCCCGACAACCACAACCACGACCGCTGCTGGGGCCGAGGTGCTCGTGTACCCGGCGCTTTTCGATGAAGGCGAAACCGTTGGGCTCTCGCTGCTACCAAGCGGCGATGACCAGTGGGCATCGATGTGGGGGGCAACCCGACGACTCCTTCAATTGAACCTGCCAGGTCAAGCCAAGACCTTTCGGTCCCTGCTTACCAACGCCACAAACCTGGCGTTGCTTTCAAGCCCCTACGGATCATCGGTGGACTGGTACAACGACGTTGTTGCTGCCGCCATCGAGGCGGCGATGCGAAACGGCGGTGGTGTTCCCTGGAACGAAGCCGACTGGGACGCGCTGGTTCGCTCGGCACGCGATGACATCTCTGGGCTGGTCACCAGCATTGGTCGCTCATCGGCCGAAATCCTTGTCACCGTTGCCGACATCAAGGAACGCATCAACGAACTCGCGAACCCAAAGATGACCACCAACCTCACCGATGCTGGCCATCATCTCGATCGACTGGTCTATGCCGGCTTTGTGCAGGGCGTCGGCGCCGACCGCATCGACGATGTGCTCCGCTACGTGATGGCAATCGATCATCGACTCGAGAAACTCCCGAGCCGAATCGGAGTCGATACCAGCCAAATCAAAACTTGTCTCACACTCGAGTCCGAGGCTTACCGAACCATCGATGCCGTGCCGGCGAGCGCAGCCACCGAAGCAATCATCTGGATGCTTGAAGAGTTTCGGGTGAGTGCTTTTGCCCAACAGGTCGGCACGAAGGGCACCGTCAGTGAGAAGCGGATTCGTAAGGCGCTTCGTGATCTGTAACCAACCACTCGTAGGGTTTACCTATGGCTTCGCCCCTGCAACTTGAATTTGTGCAATCGGCGGCAAAAGCCGAGCAACTTCCCGAGGGCAAGGTTGAGTTGGCGGTCATCGGCCGATCCAACGTCGGCAAGTCATCGCTTATCAACGCTCTGGCAAACCGCAAGAAACTGGCGCGCACTTCCAAGACGCCAGGAGCGACCAAACTCATCAACATTTACGAGCTTCAGCCAGAGGGTTCTGGGCAATGGCTCGTCGACCTTCCTGGGTACGGCTTTGCCAAGGCCTCGGCCAACGAGCAGACGCGTTGGAAGAACATGATCGACAAGTACCTCACCGAGCGTGAGACGCTGCAGGGTGCGCTGGTGCTTATCGATGGCGCCGTCGGGCCGACCGAACTTGACCTGTTGACCGTCGATTGGCTCCAAACCATCGATCTTCCGTACAACTTTGTTGCGACCAAGTCCGACAAGGTGCGGCCGTCGAAGAGCGCGAAGCGTCGCAACGACCTCACCCGCAAGCTTGGTGTACAAAAGTCCGAGGTTCGTTGGGTGAGTGCCGACAAGGGCACCGGAATCCCTGAACTTCGAGGCGAAATTCGCGAGTTCCTGACCGGTCGCTAGGTCTCCCGGCTTGCTGCTCCCAAGCTAGGTACGGATGACACCATCGTCGGTGGCGCGAAGGGTACGGCCAGGGCGAGCGGGTGTGACTTCACCATCGATGACGGTGACCTCGCCGGCTTTCACGGTAAAGAGATAGCCGTCGGCCTTCTGAAGGAGGCGCTGGCCGCCCGCGGGAAGGTCGTTGACCATGTAGGGCGCGTGAAGATGCAGTGACTCGTGGTCGATGATGTTCACATCGGCCAGCATGCCCGGAGCAAGAACCCCTCGGTCGAACATCGAGTACGTCTCGGCGGTGGCCTGCGTTTGCTTATGCACCAGTAGTTCGAGCGGGATTCCGTCGCCCCGGCTGCGGTCGCGAGCCCAATGGGTGAGCATGTACGTGGGGAAACTTGCATCGCAGATAAGCCCACAGTGGGCGCCCCCATCGCTCAGGCCCGAGATCGAAGCCGGGTGCATCACCATGTCGCGAATCGCATCGTGGTTGTGGTCGACATAGCTGCCGAGTGGTGAGAACACGAACGACTTTCCGCCGTCTTCGAGCATCCAGTCGAGCACGACCTCTTGTGGTTTACGACCCTCGCGCTCGGCGATGGCCGCCGCACTGGTTTCTTTCTTTGGTTCGTAGTCGGGTGGGTTGCCGAGCCGGTACATCTGATGCCACATGGTCGCCAGCGATGCTGCCGACTTCTGGCGGGTTTGTGGTTCCTCGTTGATGAGTGTCTGTCGAACCTCAGGGTCGCTCAGCTTGGCGATGAGTTCGACGAGCGGGAGATCCCAGAACTTTCGAAACGTGGGGTGAGCCTTGAAGGGGTGGAAGGAGCTCTGCAGACCGAAGAGCATTCCGGTTGGACGGATCGGAACCTGCGGAGACACGCGGGCACCTTCAGCGGATTGTGTCGCCGCGGAGTCGAGTAACTCGCGGAAGGCGTCGGGCTTTGCTGGGTTCTGAGCGAGTGTGTAGGTGACGTTGACACCTCGGTTCGAGAGGTCATGTAGCCACTCGCGTTCGCCGCTGTCGACGTGATCGTCGGAGATGTATTGGAACAAACCTCGGCCAGCTTCGACCAAGGCGTCGGCGACCGCAGCAAGCTCATCGTCGTGGGCAAAGGTTCCGGGGATATACCCGTGCTTCGAACGATGAAGAACCGTTCGCGACGTTGAGAAACCGAGAGCTCCCGCCTTGATGCCATCGAGCACGAGGTCGGCGATTTGGCGATGTTCGTCGGAGGTGAGCTCGTCCTCGTGGGCACGATCGCCCAAGACGTAGGCGCGAACCGCCGTGTGCGGGACCTGGCCAGCTACGTCGATCGTGCGGTGTTTTGACGCAACAGCATCGAGATACTCGCCAAAGCTCTCCCACTGCCAATCGATTCCTTCATGCAGGGCAGTGCCGGGGATGTCTTCGACGCCTTCCATGAGCTCGACCAGGAATCCTTCGCCGTTCGGTCGAACCGGAGCGAAACCGACGCCACAGTTACCCATCACCACGGTGGTAACGCCGTGTTCCGACGAAGGCGCCATCTCTTCGTCCCAAATGACTTGGCCGTCGTAGTGGGTATGCACGTCGACCCACCCTGGGGTGACAAGAGCGCCGTCGGCATCGATTTCGCGAGTGCCGCTTTCGGCGACTTTTCCGACCGCCATGATCTGGTCGCCGTCAATAGCGATGTCGGCAGTGCGAGCTGCCTCGCCCGTGCCATCGACCACTTTTCCGCCGCGGATTACTAGGTCGTACATCAGTGGTTTCCTGCCCTGTTTAGGTGTGTTTACCGGAGAGTCTTCGCGGGACGAAGATCTCACCACCACCTGTTGTATCTAGGGAACCACGCGTTCCCCAAACTTACTCACCGACGAAGTTCATGATTTCGATGTTCGCGGTTTAATCGCAGTGAACCAGGCGCCGTTAGGGTTGGCGTTAGTGGTTCGTTCATTTGTTCGGAATGCGAACAGGTTTCAGAAATGTCTTGATAATTGGACCGGGTAGCGAAATTGCGGCTAACGCTCTCTAGATTTGGCCGATGGTAGATCGACCGAGTTTCATCATCGACACCGATACCGCGTCCGACGATGCAGTCGCAATCATCCTTGCGGCCAAGGAGCCCTCGGTCGATATCGCCGCAGTCACTATCGTGGCCGGAAACGTCCCGATCGACCTAGCTATCCGCAATGCAATCGTGACGCTCGACGTTGCCGGAGCGGCCGATGTTCCGGTGTATGTCGGACATGACACGCCGATGACTCGCACCCTCGAAACGGCACAAAACGTTCACGGTGCTGATGGCATGAGTGAGGCTCCGCTTCCGGAGCCGTCGCGAGCGCCAGATGCAGAACATGCAGTCGACGCCTTACTGCGTTTGGCGAATGAGGAACCCGGCAAACACACCTTGGTCACCATTGGTCCAATGACCAACATCGCTCACGCCCTAGGCCGCGATGAACTTCTTCTCACCAAATTCCGACACACCTTCATGATGGCTGGCTCACCCGACGGGGTTGGCAATGTCAACACCGCTGGTGAGTTCAATGTTTGGGCGGACCCGGAGGCTGCGACCATCGTGCTCGCTGCCGATGGCGCCAAGACCATGGTGGGTTGGAACGTGTCGCGTCTCTTCACCGTAATTCGTCCGGACGAACACGAGCGGTTCCTTTCGATGGGGCCAATTGGCGAGTTCATGGCCAGTATCAACGTTGCGGTCGACACGTACTGCCGTGAATTCAGCGGCCTTGATGGCTACGACCTTCCCGACCCAATCGCGATGGCGGTTGCCATCGACGAGACGCTCATCACCGAATCCACCAATGAGTGGATGGTTGTGGGACTCGACGAGCCCACCCGTGGCGCAGTGCTGCTCGATCGCCGGGCCAATGCACCTGCTGCAAACTGCCGGGTCTTGTGGGCGGTCGACGAGAAGCGCTTTAAGGAACGGTTGTTTGCTGCCTGTCAGATCTGACGTACTGGCTGCAAACCCCTACATTTCAACCCGTGCTTGCTGAACCTGTGATCGCTGAACCCGATCGCGCAACCTTTGTCGACCTCGCCGGCACCCGACTGCGGGTGTGGGAGTGGGGTAACCCCGACGACCCCGTGGTCCTGTGCTTGCACGGCGCGTTTGATCACGGCCGCATGTTTGATGAGATGGCGCCAAGAGTGGCCGCGCTTGGCTATCACGTCGTTGCGGTCGACCACCGTGGTCATGGAGACAGTGACCGAATCATGACGGGACAGATCTTCCGGCAAGCGGGCATCGATGTGGCCCGACTCGCCGCCCACTACGACCAACAGGTCGGAATCATCGGCCACTCTATGGGTTCGGCAATCGGTCTTGGCGTCGCAGCGACATGGCCAGACCGAATTCGATGGATGGTCAGCCTCGATGGTTTAGGTCCACCGGTCGAGATGTTCACCGATGTGGCGCTTGGGCCTCTCACTACTTCGATGATCGATTACGCGATCAAGACTTTCGGGCGCGACCGTCGCGTCTTTCCGGCCAAACAAGACATGGCCAAACAGCGCGGTGATATCAATTACCGCGTACCGAAGCGCTGGATCGACCATCTTGTCGAGCACGGCTCGGTTCGCAATGGCGATGGCTGGTCGTGGAAGTGGGACCCGACGTTCAACGTAAATGTCCCCGAGGGATTCCGTATCGAGGTAGTGATTGGCGAGTTCGAGCGGATGTCTCGCCCACTACTCGCCCTTACCGGTGGCGAGGAAGACATGTGGTCAGAGTTGTCAGCCGAAGAGATCGATCGTCGTATCGCTTCGTTCGCTGACGCCCGCCACTTCGCGGTGCCCGGCGGCGGCCATTACCTCCATCTTGAGCAACCCGACGTAGTGCATGCCCATATCGTCGACTTCCTGAGCGAGATTGGCGACCAGCCATGACCACCTCGTCAACGATTCTGATTCTGCATGAGGTTGGTGACCTTGCCGGCGGAGCACCGTGGCGTGACGCGTTCGCCACTGGGCCATGGACAACCGTGCTTGCCCCAGATCTACCCGGTCATGGCTCGGCCCCGGCGCCAAGTGGGGGTAACTACGGCATGTCGGATCCGATCTATGTAGCTACTCGACTGTTCGCTGACCTCGGAATTGACGAGGTCGATGTGGTCGTCGGTAGTGGAGTAAGCGGTTGGTCTGCGCAACTGCTGGCGCTGGCCGGCCGGACCAAACAACTCGTTTTGGTCGACGGACTTGGCGACCCGTTCCTTTCAATCGATGAACTTCTCGATCGCCGGATGGATCGGGTCCGGATAGTCGCAGACTCGCTTGACCCGCTCGTCGACGCGCCACCGTCTAGCCACGGCGATCGCGAACTCGCCGAAACTGCGGCCGCGGAAACATCGATTCCGGTTTTGCTCGTTGGTACTGGCACCGCTGCGAACACAGCACTCAATGATGAGTTCATCGAGGTGTTCCCCGATGCATCGCAGGTGACGATGCTGCGACATGATCCGCATGTGCTCGCCGACATCATCACCACGTGGTCAACAGCCCACTAAGGGCGCAGCGCCTGTTCCTGTGGACGGGCATCATTTGGGATCTCTGTACCTCGAGTTACTGGGTGTTGTTGTTTACCCGCGTCGTCGTCGACCTCGACCTTCCGGCCGCTCAGCTGTTGCTCCTTGGCACGGCCAAGGAGGTCACAATCCTGATTGCCGAGATCCCGACCGGCGTGGTCGCCGATCTCCGAAGTCGCAAAACGTCGGTTGTCTTGGGCTTTTTGTTTGCTGGGTCGGGAATCATGTTGGCCGGGCTGGGGACGACGTTTGTCGTGCTGGCCTTCGCCCAGGTTCTGTGGGGGCTCGGATCAACGTTTCGCAGCGGTGCCGAAACGGCGTGGATAACCGACGAGATCGGCTCAACATCGCTGGTTGAACCGCTGCTCATGCAGCGAGCCCGGCTCGGACTCTTGGGCATCGTGGTTGGTGTCGCTTCGGCTGCCATGATGGCCTCCCTGTGGTCGCTCGGAACGGCGATGGCGGTGATTGGTTCGGTGCTGATCGCTCGGGCGCTATACCTCCTGGCCGTCATGCCCGAGACCGGCTTTGTACCGATAGCGGGCGCAGGTTCGCCATTGCAACGGTTTGGCCGTCTTCTTCGAACGGGTGCAACGACCACCCGTACGACCATTCCGCTCCGGCGACTCTTCATCATTGTGGCGCTGGCTGGATTCGCGAGTGAGGCGGTCGATCGTCTCTTCGTCGCTCGGTTCGATCAACTTCCTGAAGCAGCGATCGCCGTCGATGCGACGCTCGTTGGGGCAATCGCCATCGCTCAAGCGTTGCTCGGCTCGGTGTTTTTGTCGTTTACCCGCAACAAACTGCGGGGCAAGAGCCTTGTGCCGTGGCTCGCGTTTCTCCACCTCGGCACGGCGGTCGGCGTGCTGATGCTTGCGCAGGGAAACCTGCTTCTCATCGCAGCGCTGGGTGTTGTAACAACCGGGACCTTGCGGGCGGTGGCTCGGCCTATCGTCGTCGCGTGGACGAACCATTACACGCTCACCGAAAACCGGGCGACGATTCACTCGTTTCTGGGGCAGGCGCAGTCGTTCGGGGAGATCACTGGTGGCATCGGCCTGGGTGTTCTTGCCACCACCTTCGATATCGCCACAGCCTTGCTCGTTTCGAGCGGCGTGTATTTCGTCGCCGCTGGTCTTACCGTGCTCACCCGACGCCTTTGGCAGGACGATCCGCCCGCAACGCCGGCAACTACGCTCCCCTAGGCGGGAGTAACGAGCACGCAAACGGGTGGAGGACCAGTGACGGCAGCAAAGACATCTCTGAAGGAAAGTTGGGCGAAGGGGACAGCCACGGTGGGAGCTTGGCTGTCGATTCCGACGGGGTTCACTGCAGAGATCGCCGGTCGCGCCGGATTCGATTACGTCTGTCTCGACGAGCAGCACGGCCTCATCGACTATCAATCGGCAGTGACGATGCTGCAGGCACTTGACCTGGGCACGACAACATCACTAGTTCGAGTGAAAACCAATACTGCTGAGACCATTGGGCGAATGCTCGATGCCGGTGCAGGCGGCGTCATCGTTCCCATGGTCAACACAGCGGCTGACGCAGCGGCCGCAGTTGCGTCGTGTCGATATGCCCCCGAAGGCAGCCGCAGCTTCGGACCGACCCGTCCGGCGTTGGCTAACACGGAGTTCACGACTGCAGGCTCGAACGATTCTGTGGCCTGCATTCCCATGATTGAGACGGTCGAGTCGCTCAGCAACTTGGATGCGATCCTGGCCATACCCGGTATCGACGCGGTGTATGTCGGGCCAGCCGATCTGTCGCTGACTCTGGGGCTTCCGCCCAGGAACAACGATGGTGAACCTCTGTTCGATGAGGCTCTCGAAACCGTCGTGCGTTCCTGTAAAGCCGCCGGTGTCATTCCGGGTTGCCACACATCGCCGGCGCTCGTCGATCGCCGTCTCGAGCAGGGGTTCCAGATGATCACCGTGGCTTCAGATGAGGTGGTTCTTACGGAGGGCTTCGCCGACGCTGTCACCCGATTCTCGGGTCGCTAGCCGCAGGTCTGGTTATGCCAGGATTCCGCCACCATCGACCACTAACGCCTGCCCGTTGATGAACCGAGCGGCGTCGGTGCACAGCCACGCTGCGACGTCACCGATGTCACTGGGCTCGCCCAGGCGTCCGCCCGGCACGAATTTCGCGATCTTCTCGAGCTGGCCATCTTCGTAGTTGGCCCGCACGCCCGGTGTATCGATAAGACCCGGGAGCACCGCGTTTACTCGCAGCCCTTGAGCGCTGTAGTCCTTCGCCGCGTGAGCGGTGAGCCCAACAACTCCACGCTTGGCTGCGCTGTATGGGGCTCGCCCAGGTGCTGGTACTCGTGCCGCGCCCGACGAGGTGTTGACGATGCTTCCGCCACCATTGGCCGTCATGTAAATGATCTCGTGTTTGAGGCAAAGGAAGGTGCCGGTGAGGTTCACCTCGACCGACTCGCGCCAATAATCGAGCGGCATCTCATGGATGGCGTATTGGCCCATTGCATTGCCCGCGTTGTTAAACGCTGCATCGAGTCGGCCGAATCGTTCGACGGTGGCCGCGATCATCGCCTCGACTTGTGCCTCGTCGGTGACATCGCAGGCAACCGCTGCGGCCACCCCGCCCGTTGCCTCGATAAGCGCCACCGTTTCCTCGGCACCCGCACTATTGATGTCTGACACCATCACGCTTGCACCGAGCGCAGCGAACGAGAGGGCGCCAGCGCGGCCAATACCGCTCCCAGCGCCGGTAACCAGTGCAACAGATTCGCTCAGTGGGGAGGTCATCGGATCCACTGCCCAGCGTTTACGTCGATCGACTCGCCGGTAATCGAACTCGACATTTTCTCCGACGCGAGGAACACCACAGATTGGGCGATCTCGTCGCCGCCGGGCAGATGATGCAGGGCAGTATCGCCCGCGATTTCTTCGTACACATCGTCAAAGGTTCGATCTTCGGTTTCGGCGCGATGGTTGAGGAACCACTTCACCGATGGCCCCCAGATGTAGCCAGGGTGAACAGAGTTGACGCGAATCCTGTCGCCGCCAAGCTCAACTGCAAGCACTTTTGCCATTCCAAGCATCGCCATCTTTGAAGCCGTATAGATGCCGAAATTCTCGCGCATTCGGCGGGTCGACATGGTGTTGATAAATACGATCGAGCCGGGCGCCGACTCGCGGAGTAGCGGGGTTGCCGCCTTGGTAAGCCACGCGTGACCGAAGAAGTTGACCTCGAAACCCTCGCGAAAGTCCTCTTCCGACGAGTCTTCGAGCGTAAGAAACGGCGGTTGCTTGAACGCCGAATTCACGAGCGTATGCAGGGCCCCGAACTCGTCTTTCGTCGCTTCGACGAGTGCTTTGCACTGGTCGGCATCGGTGATGTCGGTGGGCACAGCGATGGCCGTGCCACCCTGTGCTTCAATCTCGGCCTTCACCTCGTCGAGACGTTCGGCGTTACGCGCTGCCAAAACGACACTGGCGCCCGCATCAGCGAGCGCCAGTGAAATTTCTCGTCCTAGTCCTGGGCCAACGCCCGTAACTATCGCTACCCGGCCTTCAAGCAAGTCAATCCCCATAGGGGAGACGGTAGCGGTTTGGGTTTAGCGGGGGTTAGTGACGAACACTGGGATCTCGCGATCGCCAGCCTTCTCCGCGTATTCCTCATATGGCGGGTAGACGTCGATACCGCGCTGGTACCAAGCGGCGCGTTCTTCGCCGGTCACGAGGCGAACCTCGGTGTCGTAAGGCTCCGGTCCGTCCTGCATCATGATCTTCGAGTCGGCCATGAGGTTGTGGTACCAAGCTGGATGCTCGGGATCACCGCCCTTCGAGGCGATGATCGCGTAGCTGCCTTCGTGCTCAACGCGCATGAGAGGAACCTTGCGCACCTTGCCGCTCTTGGCACCGATGGTTGTCATCACGATGATGGGGATACCGGTGTCCATCAGCGTGTTCGCTTCGGTACCACCGCTGGCTTCGTACTTTTCGACCTGGTCGCTGACCCAGCCCCACGTACTTGGTTCGTATTCACCTTGAATTGGCATGAGCGCAAATGTAGTCGTTGGGTCAGAGTTTTGTTAGCTGCCCCGGCGTGGACCGGAGACGCCGGCTTATCGGCTGTTCTCCGCAGCCTGCCTTCGGCAGGTCCCGTTTGGCTGAGGCCTTCGCTGCGCTCGGCGAAAGCTGCACGCTGCATCCGCAAATCGCCGCTAAACCGACGCCCCCACTCCCCACCTCGGTTTCTACAGCGTGGCCTTTCTAGCGACACGTAGCTTGAAAACGAGGAGGCTTGTGGCTGGTGAGCTTGAAGTGGTTGGTGGGCCAGGTACCTGGCACCGAAACCCCATTTTGGTGCCAGGTGGAAAACCGCCTGTTTGGTTCCAGGTACAAAACCGGCCCTTCGGTTCCAGGCACCGGGGTCCGGGGCTTTCTGCGGATGGTCTATTTGGTGGCGTTTAGGGCTTGGTTTAGGTCTTGCCAGATGTCTTCTACGTTTTCGCAGCCGACGCTGAACCTTATGAGGGTTGGCGGCATGGTTTCTTGGCCGGCGATTGTTGCTCGGCGTTCCATGGTTGATTCGATACCGCCGAGGCTGGTGGCGTGATGGATGAGGTTGGCGGCTTCGCAGAACGCTGAGGCTCTTGCGCCATCGCCGGTGGTGTCGAACGACATCATTGCGCCGAAGCCCGTCATAAAGCTCTTGGCCACTTCGTGCGTGGTGTGGCTTGGAAGCCCGGGGTAACGAACCGTGCTGATCTCGGGATGTGAGTCGAGTCGCTCGGCGAGGATCATCGCGTTGTCTTGCGCTCGCTCAACGCGAAGGCTGAGCGTACGAGCCCCGCGAAGCGTGAGGAAGGCTTCCATGCCGCCGATGGAGGCACCGTGCAGAAGGCGGCGGTGGTAGAACTCGTCGTAGAGGTCATCGTCGCGGGTGATAACGACACCGGCCAGCAGGTCGGAGTGACCACCGATGAACTTGGTCGCCGAATGCATCACGACATCGGCGCCGTAGTCGAGAGGCTTCTGAAGCAGCGGAGTAGCGAAGGTGCTGTCGACGGCGACAAGACACCCTTCTTTTCGGGGAGCGCTGCAGATGGTTGGCAGATCGGCGACCGTGATGAGCGGGTTGGCGGGCGATTCAAGCCACACCAAGTCACAGGTCTGGAGTGCTTCGAGCCAAACGCTGGTGTCTGACTGGTCGAGTCGGCTTACCGTCCATCGCCCCTGGGCTTCGCCCTCATCGATGAGGCCAGCAACACCGTGGTACGGATCGTCGGGAACAGCGACATGTGACCCGGCCGGAAGCCTGTGGAGCACGACACTGACCGCAGCCATTCCGGATGCAAAGGAGAGGGCACGTCCGCCTTCGAGTCCGCCAAGCAGATCTTCGAGCGCGTTGGAGGTAGTGGTGCCCTCGACGCGGCTGTAGAGGCGGTCGCTGGGGAGGTAGAAGTTCGAGGCGAACTCCGGCGCAACATTCAACGGTTCGCCGGGTTCACGCTTCCGTCCGGCTGAAATCAACCATGTCGCAGGATCTTGCTCAGTCATCCTTCAAACCTACTTCCACCGCCGCATCCCCAGCGGTGCCTGGCACCAAACAGGGGTAATGGTGCCAGGTGGACGAATCCGTTGCCACATGACGCCGAGTGGTCACAGGTGTTTCGGTCGGGTGATCAGTTCGTCGGGAGGATTACTGCTTGGGCGACTATTGGGGTGGTGCCTGCGGAATCGAAGGTGATGGATGGCGATCCGTAGAGCACGTAGCCGTCGTCGAGTGCTTGTGACACGCGAAGGCAAAATTCGTGGGTGTCTGGACCGGTCAGAAGTTGGTAGCGAAGGCGGGTGTCACTCACTTGGGTCTCCATTTTGGTTGTTCGGACTCGAGGGGATGCGAAGGGATAGTCCCGATGCAAGACCGGTGTGAACTGGCGTTACTCTAAAGCCGACCCACTCGGTCGTGTTTCGGTTGATCACCCCTACGTTAGGTGTTTGGAAATGGCAGTTTCACAAGTTTCACTCAGCGATGCCTGGGGCATGCTCATCGAAGACCCCAATGCCGTATTGATCGACGTTCGCACCGTTGCCGAGTGGAGTTTTGTGGGCGTGCCCAACCTCGAATCGATCGGCAAAGCGGTTCGCCACGTCGAGTGGACGCAGTTCCCCGGCGGCGTGGCCAATCCTGACTTTCTCAAGGATGCAACCGAGGGTCTTGCCGCCGACCAGCCGGTCCTGTTCCTCTGCCGCTCGGGTGCTCGCTCACAAGCCGCGGCAAGCGCCTTTGCTGAAGCCGGGTTTACCAACCTGCACAACGTGGCCGCGGGCTTTGAGGGTGATCTCGACCCCGAGCACCACCGCCACGATGGATGGAAGGACCACCTCCCGTGGAACCAGAGCTAAGTCCGGTCCCTGCTACGAGCGGCTTTGGTGAAGCAACCAACCTGATTCGCGGCGGTCTCGATCGTTCGAAGTTCGATGAAACCGCCGAAGCTATCTATGCGACGTCGGGGTATGTGTACTCGTCGGCCGCTGAGGCCGAGGCCGCATTTGCCGGCGAACACGATCGCTACATCTACTCGCGCTACGGAAACCCGACGGTTACTACCTTCGAGGAACGACTGCGATTATTAGAGGGCGCCGAGGCATGCCGGGCGACGGCAAGTGGCATGTCGGCGGTCTTCGCCTCGCTGATCTCACTCGTAAGTGCTGGCGATCGAGTAGTCGCTTCACGAGCACTCTTTGGGTCGTGCCATGTGATCCTCACCGAGATTCTTCCCCGTATGGGTGTCGACACCGAGCTGGTCGATGGCACGTCCCTCGACGCTTGGGAGAAGGCACTGGACGGGGGAGCCAAGGCAGTGTTTCTGGAGTCACCATCGAATCCCGGTCTTGAGGTCATCGACCTTGCGGCGGTCTGTGAACTCGCCCACAGCGCTGGTGCGTTGGTGATCGTCGACAATGTGTTTGCTAGCCCGGTGTTGCAGAAGCCGCTCGAGTTTGGCGCCGACGTAGTGGTCTACTCGGCCACCAAACACATCGACGGGCAGGGCCGCACGCTTGGAGGGGCGGTATTGGGAACCCAGCAGTACATCGACGACACCCTCGTTCCTTTCCTGCGCCACACCGGCCCGAGCTTGAGTCCGTTCAATGCTTGGGTGTTGGCCAAAGGGCTCGAGACGATTCGCCTCCGGGTTGAAGAGTCGAGCCGGTCGGCGTTGGACCTGGCGATCCGCCTCGATCAAGACCCACGGGTCCAGGCGGTGCGCTATCCAACACTTGAGTCGCACCCACAATCCGAACTGGCTCTCAAACAAATGAGTGCTGGCGGTACGATCCTCACGATCGATGTTGGATCGAAGGAAGCCGCCTTCGCGTTTCTTGACGGTCTGCAACTGTTCGACATCTCGAACAACGTTGGTGACTCGAAGAGTTTGGTCACTCACCCGGCCACCACCACGCATCGCCGCCTATCCCCAGAAGCTCGCGATGCCGTGGGAATCGTTGCGGGAATGGTGCGGCTATCGGTAGGGCTGGAATCGATTGAGGATCTCTACGCCGACCTTGATCGGGCCCTCGACGCCTAAGGCGTTTCGCTCACCTCAGGCATAGCCGCTGGTACGACCGGTTTGCCGCGAGAAATGATGCGTGCACCGATAAGCACCACGATGGTGCCGGCAATCTCGAGAAGTCCGACCGATTCGTTGCGCACCAAAATGCCCAGGACGATCGCGGCAATCGGAACGAGGTAGCCGATCATCGACGACCGGGTTGCGCCGACGCTACCGACGAGGTTGGCGAACATGGTGCGAGCGATTCCGGTGCCAAAGATGCCGAGGATCGTAAGGGCAATCAGCGGTCCGACAATGTCGCTGGCCGGAATGGCACCGGTGTACGCGTCGGATTGCAAGAGTCCCCACATGCCGTAGGGGAGGAGGGTCACCGTGCTGATCACCAAACCCCAGAACACCACGGTGATTCCGCCGAACGCCTGTTGGAGTGGCGGGATGAAGTTGTTGGAGGTGGCGTAGCCAAGGACGGCGAGCGTCACGAGGAACACACCCATTGGTTGCGCATCGGCACCTGTGAGATTTGGGAGCGCAAGCATGAAGGCTCCGAGGAGACCGATGCCCAAACCCACTACTTGCTTGCGGGCTGGAAGGGTTCGGGTCATGGCGATTGCGATGATGAGGACCATCACCGGCGAGGTGGAGTTCATCATTCCGGCTACCGATGATTCCACGCGTTGCTGCGCAAACGGAAACAAGAGCGAAGGGACCGCGTTACCGCCGAGGGCTACAACGAAGAGCGGTCCCCATGACGACCGGGGGATGGGCTTTCGCGCGGCAGGGGATATGCCTAACACCGCTGCACCGAGGGCCATCCGAAGCAGTGCGATGAATCCGGGGTGGAACGCATCGAGCGAGAACGAGATCCACAGAAAGGACGAACCCCAGATAAGTGAGGTGACGAGAAGCAGGGTCCAGTCGTGTCGGCTGAAGTCACCCGAGTTCGTGCCAGCCGACGTAAGTCGCGATGCGGAACGGGGTGGGCTGGTCACTGCTGGAGGGTAGCTGCTGCCTCTTTGAGAACGTTTACTGCATCGTCGGACATCTCAATCGAGCCGGACAGCTCGATGGCTTCGGGGCTCATCTTCTTGAGGGTCTTCGCGACCGCGCCAACGGCTTTCTCATGACTCAGACGCTCGAGAAGCGGTTCGTATTGGGTCTCGAGAAACACGAGACAAGCAGCGTCTTCGAGCACTTGCGTCTCAGCGTCGGTGCCAAGGTCACGACGCAACAGGAGTGTTGTAGTCCGTTCGGCCGTGAGGTCGTGATAACCGGCCGCTCGGACGATCTGCGCTGCTGCCTCTGCTTGGTGTTTCTTGTTTTCGAGCCGCCACTTGAGGTACCCGGCGCGGCCTTCGGGATAGTCAGCGCGCTGAAGCTCCCATCGGCGTAAATGATGGGCACGGGTTGCGATACGCAGTGCGTCACCGGCGTCTGGCGCGAGAATCGTGGTCCAGTACGTGGCCCGTATTCCTTGGACCTGGGCCAACGGACCGTCGGCGTGTTGGTTTGGGTCCTCGCCGTTGGCAGCGTCGATTGCGTCGAAGGCTGCCGCTAACTGATCGGTCATGTAGCGCACTCTGATACGCCGATTTCGGCGGTGAAGGGTCCGGTTTCGTCGAAGTCGATAAAGAAGTCGGGGTTTTCTTCGGGAGTTGGGAATTCGTCGAGGTCTTTGAGGCCTTTCGCGATCTCGCGTGCGCCGCCGACTCGGTCCATCCAGGAGCGGAAGGCCTCACCGGCTTCACGTTCTTCGACAAAGCGACGCATAACCCGCACCGTAGCCTCAGCTGCCGTTTTTGCTGGAAGGCGTAGCGCTTTGTCGCCGAAGTGAATCTTCTCTTGGCCGACGTAGCCGCCGAGCAGCATTTGGTAGCCAGGGGCGGATTGTCCATGGGCTCGCCGTTCGGCGCCAAAGAATCCAATGTCGGCAATGTGATGCTGGCCGCAGCTATTCATGCAGCCGGAGATGTTGACGCGGACGCCGCCGATCTCGGCAAGTCCCTCGGCTTCGAGTGCTTCACCGATGGCTTTCGCCAATCCGCGTGACTGGGTGACGGCGAGACCGCAGGTGTCGGCACCGGGGCACGACACGACGTCGCGAATGAGTTCGGCGCCTGGTTGCGCCATGCCGAGTTCACCCAGCCGTTCGAAGAGTGCAGGAAGCTGGCTTTCATCGAGGTCGCGGAGGACGAAGTTTTGACGGTTGGAAACACGGACGTCGACATCGAAGTCGCGAATGATCGAGGCGATGCCACGGAACTGGGCGGCGGTGATGTCGCCGAGCTCGCACCATGCATACGCCGAGACGGTGCCTTTGGCAGAGCCGCGCACCACATTGGCTGACTCCCATTTGTCGTACTCGGACCGGGCCCGAAGTTTGACCGAAACGCCCTGTCCGACGAGCGTTGGTTCGACGCCGGTCGCGGTACCAGCAGGTGCGTCGCCCTTCTCAGCGACGATGTCGGGAATGCCGCCAGGCCAGGTGGCCGAGGCAGGGAGGAGCTTGCGGGTCTTCAGGACACGGCGTTGGGTTTCTTCCCACCCGAGTTCGTCGACAACCCACTTCATGCGAGCGCGGAGTTTGTTTTCGCGTCCACCGGTTTGTTCGAATACCCGAAGGATTGATTCGAGGGTGGGCATGAGGTCTTCTTTGCTGGTGAAGTCCTCGAGGAGGAGCGCGGCGTGAGGATTGGCTCCCAATCCTCCTGCCACGTACACCCGGAACCCAGCTTCGATTGTTCCGTCGTCGCGCTTGCGGGCGCTTGCAACAACGCCGGCGTCGTTAAACAGTGCCTGACCGCAGTCGGTCTCGCAGCCCGAGAAGTTGATCTTGAATTTTCGGGGGAGACGCTGGCCAAGCGGGTTGCGAAGGAAGTGTTCGTTGGCTGCCTCTGCCCACGCGCTGATGTCGAGAATCTCAAAGGGGCAGGCGCCAGCGAGGTGGCAGCCCTGCACGTTGCGGATGGTGTCGCCGCAGGCTTCACGGCTCGTGAGTCCGACGGAGCCGAAGTGTTCGAGCACCTCAGGAATCTGCGGCAGTTGCACGTAGTGCATCTGGATGTTCTGGCGAGTGGTGATGTGGCCCCAGCCTCGGGAGTACTTCTCCGAAACGAAGGCGAGCATGTCGAGTTGGTCGGCGGTGACAGCGCCGAAGGGCATGCGTACCCGCACCATTTGGTTTTGGGCGCCTTGGCGTTGCCCGTAGATGCCGTTGGTGAGTCGGAATACCCGGAAGACGTCTTCGTCGAGGTCGCCAGCCAGGTACTGGTCGAGCATCGTCCGGAATTTGGCGATGTCGGCTTTGATCGCGGGATCGGTAACGAGCGGCGACCGATTGGTTGCGTCCGACGGGCCGGTGAGATCCAGGTTTGGAGTGTTCTCGATTATCGACATTTTCGCTTAATCTCCCTAAATCCGATCATCTTTGTCGGAATTAAGATTTCAGCGTAGAGAACGACGAACTCTAAATGCAACCCAGTAGGTCGGGTTTAGGGACAAATGCGTCACATTGTCTGGTTGGGGCTTGGTTAGAGGGTCTGTTTAGAGAGTCTGTTTAGAGGGCCTGATTAGGGGGACTGGTTACGGAGTTTGGTGGACCGCTTCTTGCATGAGCTTCCAGAGCTGCTCGAGGTGGTGGCGTTCTGTTACTTCGACTCCAACGGAAACCCGAACCATCCAGCCATCCGGCAAGGTGGAGCTCGAGAGAAACGCTGCTCCTGAAGCGTTGATTGCTTGAGCCCACGCCTGGGTGAAGGTATCGAGCTCGGGGCCTTCGGTCATACCGTCGGGGTAGTAGCGCACACATACGGTTTGCAGGTCGACCGGAGCGCACACCTTCCAACCGTCGGCGTTTTGTACTTGGTCCTCAAACCATTTGGCGTTGGCGAGGTCGCGCCGTAGACGTGCCTGAATTGCTTCGACGCCGTCGAGGCGAAGTTGAAACAAGAGCTTGAGCGAACGAAAGCGTCGGCCTAGTGGAATGCCCCAATCGCGATACTGCGTTGCTTCGTCGCCGCTGGGGGATTGCAGGTAGCTCGGGTTGGTGGCCATGATCCGCTGCAACAGGTCGACGTCACGTACATACAGAAGCGAGCAGTCGAGGATTGTGCCCATCCACTTGTGAGGGTTCCAGGAGATCGAATCGGCGCCCTCCACCCCATCCCAAAGGTGACGGCACTCGGGCAAGAGCATTGCAGTTCCGGCCATTGCGGCATCGACATGCACAAATACGTCGTGCTTTGAAGCCACCTCGACGATGTCGGCCACCGGGTCCATTGCCGTGGTGCCGGTTGTACCAACCGCGGCCACGACACACGCCGGGACCTTGCCGGCGGCAACGTCTTGCGCCATGAGTTCGGCGAGTTTGTCCGGATTCATGGCGAAGGACACTGGGTCGACGTCGACCATCTGAATATTGTCCCAACCGAACCCGGCCAAAAGCGCAGCCTTTGCCACCGACGAGTGAGCCTGGGGGCTGGTGTAAACCACCAGTGGTTCGGCGACGCCTTGAAGGCCCCCTGAATTTTGCGACAACCCGGTAGCCCGTTCGCGAGCGACGAGCATCGCAACCAAACAACCGGTCGACGCCGTGTCGTGGATACTGCCACTCCACGTGTCGGAGAGCCCGGTGAGCTGTCGCATCCAGTCACACATCACTTCTTCGACCTCGGTAAGTGCGGGACTGCTTTCCCACGAGATACCGAGCGATGCGATACCCGATGAGGCGATGTCGCCGAGGACCGATGACAGCGTGGCGTTGGAGGGAAACCAACCGAAGTGCATTGGGTTCTGTACCTGCGTAACCCCGGGAACCACTGAGCTGTCTAGTTCGGCGAGAAGGGCCTCAAACGACGAGGTACTCGACGGCGGGTCTGCCTCGAACCGTGCCCGAATGTCGCCGGGCTGAACCTGTGCGAGGACCGGCTTCTCGTGCACCGAGGCGCGCGAGTCGGCGATCCAATCGATCAGTTGATGTCCAGCTTCTCGAAATTCCTCTGGGGTCATGCCCCAACGGAAGCAGACTCGGGATTGAGAGACCGCATCCGGTCGGCGCCGAACCACGAGCCAGCGAGAAACAGGGCCAGAAGAAACGCGTAGAAGAACACCACGGCTCGAGTGCTGGTGGCGCTGGCGATGAAGCCGCCGATTAACGCCCCGAGCGGAATCCCGGCAAGCAGAAACACCATCCACACCGACATCACACGGCCCCGGAACTCGTCGGTAACGGCCAATTGCATCGATGTCGAGAGACTGACGTTGTGCCACATGTGTGCGATGCCCATGACGAAGAAGCCAACGAGGCCTACGACGAACTGGCCCGTGGCGGCGATGGTTACCAGCCCGACGATGTAGAGCACCTGGGCGATTGCCTCCATGTTGGCCAGTTGAACCCGGCTACCTGGCCCTGCCATTACGACACTGGCGACAATCGAGCCGATACCCAAAGCGAACCCCAACGCACCAAGCCCACCGCCACCGGTGTCGAGCACATCGCGAGCCACACTGGCCGCCAAGGCAAACACAAGCGCCGCGGCCAGGAATCCCAACGTGAAACCGTTGCGGATAGCGAGCCGAAGTCCTGGTCGGTGTCGGATAAACGCAAGCCCCTCCCGGTACTCCGATAGAAGCGACGTCGCTCGTGGTTCGGTCGATACCACCTGGGTAGTTTCAACCCCCCACACAACGACCATGCCGATCGAGAACGCCGCCGCCGCAAACGCGAAACCGAGCCCCGGACCAGACACGGCGAGGGCTATACCGCCGATGAGAGGGCCGAGCGCTCGGGAGCCGGTGAAGCTCATCGACAGAGTGCGAACCGAACTCATGAGGTCGGCGGGAGGAACAAGCACCGCCGGCATGGCTTGGATCGGTGCGAAGAGAAAGCCGATCACTCCGCCAAAGGCCAACTGAATGAAGATGATTCGCCACGGGGTCAGAAGGTCGGCGGTAAAGAGACCGAGGTAGAGCAAGCTGGCCATTGTGACGATGGCGTAGGCCACCATCAGCATTTTGTGACGGTCGAGTCGGTCGGTGAGCGCCCCGGCGACGGGCGTGAAGAAGATCGATGGTGCCAACGATGCAAAACCTGCGGCACCCACCCAGGCCGGAGAACCGGTGAGCTCATTCATGAGAAATGGCGTTGCGAGGCCCTGAATAAACTGCCCGCAGTTTGCGATGGTCGCGCCAATGATGAACCGCCTGAACTGCGGATGTCGCAGCGATTCAAGCGGACGTTCGCTTGCCGCTGCGGACGCAGTGGAGCGGGGCGTCACTTCTTCGTGGCGCTCTGATCGCTCCGCTCGGTCCCGCTTTGGTCGCTCCGCTCAGTTCCGCTTTGGTCGCTCCGCTCGATGGCCCGAGTGTCGGTCCCGAGGTACGACGAAATGACCAATGGGTCGCTTCGCACATCTTCCGGTTCGCCTTCGGCGATCACTTCGCCGGATTCAAGGCAGTACACCCGATCGCTAATGCTCATGACCAACGGCATGTCGTGCTCGATGACCACCACGGCCGCTTGAAGCTCTTGTTGGATCCGTCGAATGAGCGGTCCAAATGCTTCGGTCTCTTTTTGTGCGACACCGCCGGTTGGCTCGTCGAGCAGCAAGACCTGGGCATCGACGGCGAGAAGCCCGCCGAGCTCAACAATGCGACGGGTGCCGGTCGAGAGTGACGCAACGTAGCTTTCGGCGAAGTGGCCAAGGCCCAGAAAGTCGATGATGTCTTCGGCTTCGCTTCGTTTGCGCCGTTCGGCCGAGCGGGCGTTTGGAAGGCCGAGCAATGTCGGGATGAGTTTGGTGGATTCGCGGGCCTCAAGAGCGACCATCAGGGTCTCGCGAACGGTGAGGTCTGGATACAGCTTGGCGGCCTGGAAGCCTCGACCAAGTCCGAGCTCATGGCGCTTGTGCGCCGACAACTTGTTGACCTCCTTGCCCAGGACTTCGATGCTGCCCGTCGAGGGGACAAAGCCGCTGACCGCGTTAAGGAGGGTCGACTTTCCGGCGCCGTTTGTGCCGATAAGACCCACCAGTTCATTGGGCATGACGTGGAATGCGACGTCGTTGACCGCTCGGTTTCCACCGAACTGCACGCTGACACCCTGGGTCTTCAGTGCGGGAACTCCCTCAGGCAAGTCGATTGGTCCGGTGGAGCGAGTAGGGAGTGCATGGACCACTCGGCGTTCTTGGGGCTCGGGTTCGCCCAGGCGCCGATCAGCGGCCGCCAGGATCGCGTCGCGAGCGGTATAGACCAACTGCTGGATACCACCGGGGAAGTACATGAGCAGCAACAGCAAACCAATGCTGCTGGTGAGAAGGACGACGAGGTCGGGCGGGCTTGAGCCCCAGAACGATGGGAACCCGACGACCCAGAGCGCACCAAGAACTGGTCCGGCTACCGATCCGAGTCCGCCGATGATCGCGATGGCCACAATCCGAATCGACTGCTCAGGTCCGAACACCGAGGCCGGTTGCACGGCGGATTGCAGGGTGATGTACAAGGCGCCCGCAAACGCAGCGATGCCGCCAGAGAGGGCGAAGGCCGTGAGCTTGGCCCGTGCCGGGTTAACCGTTGCGGCAGCAGCTGCTTGCTCGTTTTCGCGAACCGCGATGAGCGTGCGACCAATTCCGGTGCGGCGAATTCGTGACACGAGGATGGACACGAGGACGAGGCAGGCGAGGCAGAAGAAGAAGTAGGCCTTGCGCGACTCACCAAAGTCCACGGGACCGATGACTGGTTTCGGCACGGGGCGAGTGGTGGCACTTCCGCCGGTGAAGACGTCTCGAAGCAGAATCCAGTTGGCGGCAGCCACCGCAAAGGCGAGCGTGGCGACTGCGAGGAAGAGGCCTTTCACCCGCAAGGCCGGAATTCCGATGATGAGCGCCGCGATCACGCCGACAATGACGGACCAGATAAGCGACAGTCCCCACGACATCGTGAAGGCGTAGTTGATGAAGGGAAGTTCGTTGCCCTGCGTGAAGGTCACCATGGTCATCGCACCGAGGCCGACGAAGGCGAATTGACCAAGCGAGAGCTGGCCCGCCCAGCCGGTGAGGAGCGAAAGCGACACACCGACAATGGCGATGATGATGATTCCGGTCCACGTGAACAGCCTTGAGTTGCTGTCGACGAGCAAACCAAACACCGCGAAGAATCCGAAGAGCAGACCGAACCCGATGAAGTTGAAGTGTTTGACCCAGAACACCTTTTTGAGTCGGTGTGGTATCGGGCGGAGGTGCGGCGAGAGCGACCAACTGGCGTCTTCGGTGCTTGAGCGCTTTACAAAAAGCACGACGACCAGGACGGCGATGAACAGGTAGATGTCGACGGTTCGGCGGCTCGAGTTGGATGCCACGAGTTGCTCGACGACGCCGACCGAAAGGCCTCCGACCAGCACCATCGGAAGTGATTGCATTCGAGCGATGAGACCGACCGTGACGGCCCGAAGGAGCAATGGAGCGCCAAGAGCGGTGGCTCCGGCGGCTGCGGCATTGCTGATTGTGTAGGGGGCGAAAAGGATGGCGGTGGCGGCTGCGAGGGCTCCACCGATGGACCATACGATGGTTGATGTGGTCTTGGGGCTCGTGCCGTATACCCGTGCGGTGTCGCCGTTCGATGCGGTTGCTCGAACCGCAAGACCGAAACGGGTCCTTGCGAGAAACCATGCCAGGGCCAAGATAAGCACGGGAACCACGATGAGCACCACGTACTCGCGGGGGAGAATTCGCAGATTGGACGAGGGTTCGAAGACCCGGCTGAAAGGCAACGGGATCGGGCCTGGCGACGACACCGACGGCAGGTTGATTTTGATTGCGGTGAGCAGCTGGGCCACACCGATCGTGGCGATGAGCAGCACAAGACGAGGCGAATGGAAGAGCCGTCGAACGATGATGAGCTCGGTACATAAGCCGATGAATGCCCCGACACCGATACAGATGACGTACGCCAACCACCAGTTGAGGTTGACCTCGACGAGGAGATACAGGAACAGGCCGACGCACAACGCGCCGGTTTCGGCGTGGGCAAAGTTGAGCACGCCGGTCGATCGGTAAACGAGCACAAAGCCTGCAGCGAGCGCGGCATATGCCAGGCCGGTGACCAACCCGATGAGGATGCTCTGCTGCGAGATCTCGAATGCGAGGGTGAGGGTGTTGCCTATCACTTGTGTCCACCTAGGAAGACGGCTTCGGCGAGATCGTCGCGTTCGGCAAGTTCTTTCGCGTCACCTTCAAAGCGGACGACGCCCTTTTCGATGAACACTGCCCGGTCAGCGAGCGAGAGGGCGATGTTGACCGATTGTTCAACAATGAGCATTGTCATACCTTCGTCTCGGAGTCCTTCGATGACCTCGAGGAGTTGTTGCACGACGAGGGGGGCGAGTCCGAGGCTGAGTTCATCGATGATGAGGATCTCGGGCTTATGCATGAGTGCCATTGCAAGGGCCAGCATCTGCTGCTGTCCGCCCGACAGGTCGCCAGCTCGTTCGCCCAGGCGGCCGTCGAGTGCCGGGAACCGGCCGACGGCCTCGGCAATTCGTGCGTCGACGTCGGCTTTTTCCAACTTGGAAGCGAGCACCGATGCTCGAAGGTTGTCGCCGATACTGAGGTCGGGGAAGATGCCTGCGCCGCCGCGGAGTTGGACGATTCCTTCATGGAACCGTCGTTCGGCGTCGGTGTAGGTAATGGTGCGGCCATTGAGACGGATAACTCCACGGTCGGGGGTTCCGAGGCCGCTGATGGCTCGGATAATTGTTGACTTCCCAGCGCCGTTGGTGCCGAGCAGCGCCACGACCTCGCCTTTGTGAACTTCGAGTTCGACATCGAACAGAACCTGCACCAGTCCGTAGCTGAAGTCGAGGTTGCGGACCTGAATCACCGGGATGTTGTCGGGTTCGGCGAGCATCCTCTCGACTTCATCTTTCTCTTCGAGGAGCTCTTCCACCGCAACCGAGATGTCGCTGCGGATAAACCGTGCCCCATAGATGATGAGGAGGCCGCCGATGATTGCCGCTGGTGGCGCTACTACCCACATAGCGGTGCGGTTGCCGAAGGAGTCGGAGAGTTGGCCGACGAAAAGACCACCGAAGAAGCCACCCATGAGAAAGATAAACACGGGAAGGAAGGCGAAGGCCTGGGCCCGAATCCGGAACGGTGAGACGGCGGCGATGATTGGCCCGGCAGCCACCAGCGCCGAAGCGATCGATGCCTGAGCCAAAGCGATGAAGATGACCAGTGGTCCAATGGGCTTGAGCGGAAGCCCGACGCCGTAGAAGATGCCCGAAAGGATGACGAATCCGCCGGCGATCTTCATCATGGTGGGAGGGTCTTCGCGGAACTTGCGATCGAGCAGCTTGCCCACGAAGGGCAGAATCGGAATCGTGATGACCCAGATCAACGACTCGATCACACCCCGCTTCAGGGGTCCGAAGCCGTACTTGTTTTCCATCAGCAGGTTGAACTGCAACGGCACGGCGATAAGCGCAAAACCGAGCACACCGACACCAACGGCCAAGAAGTAGAACGTCTTTACTTTGCCGAGACGAGCAAAGGCTTGGGCGACAGATACGGGAAGTTCGGCCTCGGATTCGGCGTCGTTGTGATCGTAGAGCTGCTTGTCGTACTCCGGGTCGGTGGTGCCCAGAATGGCTTTTTGGTCGAAGTGGCCTCGACGTGGTTCTTTCAATCGGGTTGCGGCCAGGCCCAACACGACTGGGGGAATCGCGAGGACGAAGAACGTCCAACGCCAGCCCTCGTCGCCACCGGCAATCGCGGCAACGCCACCAACGATGAGGGGGCCCAAGAGCTGACCAAGGGGCCGACCGATTCCTTCGAGGGCAAAGATCTGGCTGCGAGCCTGAACCGGGTACGCATCGGTAAGAAGCGAGTTAGAAACCGGGATCCGGTACGCCTGGCCAGCACCGGTAAAGGCGTTGGTCATGAAAAGTTGGAAGGGGTTGATGACCAGGCCGCTCAAGAACATCGACACGGCCCAGAACAGCGAAGCGATGGGGATCAGGGTCACTCGTTTGATGCGGTCGGCAAGCGACGCCATCGGCACCGCACCGAGAACCAGAGCAACACCACCGAACGACAGCACGCCGGTGAGAGCGGTGTCGGACAACCCGAACGTATTCTGAATGTCGGGGGCGATAACCCGGATCGCGCGAGGGATGTCGTCGATCACGTTGAGGAGGAACATGAAGACCAGCATCTTCTTGCCGCCGATCTCCAGCGCCTCTTTGACCGTCATGGGGTCGTCGCCAACACCTGGAAGAAGATCGTCGGGGAGAATCGTTCGTTCGTCGCGTTCGGCCTGCGTGGCTTGACGGCGCGCTTCTTCCACCAAGACTGCTTGGGCTAATTGCCCAACATTGTTTTCGCCAACAGTGTTTTCCCCAGCAGTGTCGGTGGGTTCTTCGACGGTCACGTCGTCCCTGCTTCCCCGTAGATTCCCCCGCCCCGAAGGATCGGAGCTTGCATGATCTTGGTGGCTTGAGGGGCGGTTAATCAAATGCCTTCACGCGCGATCTGCGTTCTTTGATGTGTTGCAGTACCTTTTGAACCAGTTGTGGCGAGCGTCACAACTCTCTTGAGGGGGAGATATGAAACGGACAATGCTTGTTCGCCTTATATGTGCACTAGCCGCATTCGCGATGATTGCTTCAGCTTGTTCAGGCGAGAGCACCTCGGTTGACGATGCTGATATCGAGGTTGACAACGGTGATGCCGATGCCGAGGCCGAAGGTGATGATGACGCTGACGAGGCGCCAGAGACCACCGAAGCGCCAGCCGAAACCGACGACGGTGGAGACACCGAGGCCGCGGCGAATGAGCCGGTATTTGCCGAAGACCCGCATGGCGGACTCTTTGCTGACTTTCAGGCATCGTTCGATCGCAGCACCGATCCGTTTAGCAGCCTCGACGAGTTCTGCCAGGAGCACCCTGCCGCCGAGAACCGCACGGCCAGCATGACGGGAATAACCGAGGACACCATCGAGGTCGGTCACCTCCGCAGCACGCTTGAAGAACTCGCTGCTATCGGCTTTGGTGTCGAGGTCGGCGATGTCGCCGAGCAGTTCGAATTCTTGGTAGCCGCCATTAACGAGTGCACCATCCGTGGCCGCACCCTCGAACTCAACACGGCTGAATCCAGCCCACTTGCACCCGACACCGTGGCAGCGCTCACCGCTGCCTGTCTGGAACTTACCGAAGACAGCAATTCGGTGATTGTGATGAACTCAACCGGTTTCCAGGGCTCGGCGGTCTTCTGTGTAACCGAGGAGCACGAGACGCCCCTTATTACCACCCAGGGTCTTCCTGAAGAGTTCTACGAGCGCAGTCTCGGACGACTTATTACTGCCTTCCCGAGTCAGTTGGCATCGTCTCGAGACCTCGTGCAAAAGGCCGATGAAGCTGGCTTACTCGAGGGCAAGACAATTGGGTTGGTCGCTCCCGACACGCCTGGCATTGCTGAAGAGTTTGAGGCGCTCGAGGTGATACTCAATGAGTTCGGCTACGAAGTTGCTGTCTCCGACGTTATTGGTTGCGGTGGCGGTACCAGCTGCGCCGAGGGTCTTCAGGACAGCGTGGCCAGCATGAAGTCGGCCGGCGTCGATGCAATCTTCCCCGGCCTCAACATTTTGTCGCTTCCCGGCTACGTGTCGGAGATGGTCACCCAGGGTTACGCCACCGGCGATGTGCAATTCTTTAACTCATCGATTAACAGCCAGAACGGCGATCTCGTGTCGTCGAAGGTAAAGGCGTTCGGTGGCGACGCTGCTGCCGAGATGTACAACAACGCGTTCCTTGTCGACCGGGCGTTCACGGGCCAAGAAAACACCGATGGGGCGATCTACCCGCCTTTCAATGAGTTGTGCCTGAACACCTATGAAGCACAGGGCGGTCCGTTGCACGACTATTTCAGCACGGTCGACGGGTCGGCAGCGGGCATGGTTACTACCATTTGCGGCCAGGTTCGCCTCGCGGCACGCGTTCTCTACCACGCTGGTGATAACCCGACGCCTGAGTCGATTCTTGAGGCCATTGCAAACCTTGGGCCGGTTGATACGAACGACATGGTCCCGGGCATTTCCGACGGGAAGAATGGCTTGTACCGGGCGGTGCAGGAGACCCGTTGGACATGGCCTTGTGCGTTCGGTGAAGAGAACGCCTTCGACGACAACAACACCTGCATTGTGCCGGTCGGAAACTTCACTCCCGCCGAGAACTAATTCCATAGAGCGAAAATTTGCAGCAACAGAAAACGTGGGAGGGGCCGATGCATAAGCGTCGGCCCCTCCTGCTTTTCGTGTCGGTGAATCGTCGAGCGGCCTATCGACCCGAACTCGTACAGGTTTTGGTTGTTGTAGCAGCCAGGTTCTGTACGAGTTCGGTTAGTGAGCGCAGCGAACGGCGTTAGCTGGTGCCGTCGAGGATGTCGGTGATCGGCACAAGTTCGCCTTCTTCGCCGACCGTCATGTCGAAGATCGACAGACGGAACGAGTCGTCGGCGTCGTACTTGCCAGGCCCGAATGACGAGAATGGCAGACCGGGAAGGGTGAAGTCGCCCATACCGTCGGCGGCGGCGAGGAACGACTCTGGCGTCAGGTCAGCGCCGGCTGCGGTTGCAACCTGCGTAAACGCTTGAAGCCATCGGCAGTAGCTCATGATTGGGTTGAACCACTGCTCTTCGCCTTCGGCGTACTCGCTGGGGAGTTTGTCTTCGGCGACATCGGGGTTCGCGGCAAAGAAGATCTCACGGCATGCTTGCGTTCCAGCTTCTTCATAGATCTCGTCGTCGGTGAGGCCGGTCGGAGTAATCGAACCATCGATCATTTCGGCGGTGGTGTTCTCACCTGGGTTGTCGAGCGCATTGCGTTCGAGGACCCACTTTTCAACGTCGAGGCCGTTTTCGAACACGCCGCGGGTGCCGGCTTGGCCGCTACCGATGATCAGCACCTTGTCGGCGCCCGATGCCCGAATGTTCTCGGCCAGAACCTGCCAGCGGGCGTTCTCGGCGACGATGTCGCCTTGCGGTACGTCGTTGATGGCAACCAGAACTGGGTCGACGCCCTTTGCTTGGAAGAGCGCCTCAGCCTGCTCAAACACGTCTTCGAGCTCGATGGAGCCAATGATCGCAACCTTCGCGTCGTCGAGTCGACCGTCTTGTTCGAGCAGATCAACAAAGACCGAAAGGCGACGGTTACGTAGCGACGAGGTTTGGAGCCATGGTGCCTTGGCTTGGGCCAGACGCTCTTCGGACTGCACGCCACCGATCAGCACGGTTTCGTGGGTGTCGGTGATGCAGACGTTTTCGGTTTCGGCTGGTCCGAGGAATCCGCCGACAATGGCGAACACTTCGTTGTCTTCGGTGAGACGGACACAAACCTCAGCGGCAACAGTGGTTCCGAGCGGCGTGTAGAACTCGAAAATTGGCTCGATCATTCGGCCGTTAATGCCACCGTTGGCGTTGATGTCATCGATGTAGGTCTGCATGACGAGCTGTTGATCGCCCCAACCCTGCGGCGAGAGGTTCTTTTCGACCAGATCGACGAAGTCGAGCATGGTGACACCAATGGTGATGGTGTCTTCGGTGACGCCACGGAACGACGCAGTGAGCGCTGGTGCATCGTCTGCTGGCTCTTCAGCGGGCTCCTCGCCGGCCGGTTCTTCGACAGGTTCGTCGTCAGCGGGTTGCTCATCTGCTGGTTCGTCGTCGGCTGGTGCTTCGGTGCTGGTGGTTTCGGGCTCTTCGTCATCGCTGGTGGCTTCGCCACCGCCGCACGCTGACGCAACGAGCGCAAAGAGCGCCAGCATCGCCAACAATCTGGTCAGCACCCCCGTTGCTTTTGTTGTTTGAGACTCATTTTGCAAGCTCATTGATTCGATCCCCTTCGTTGGTGAATGGACTCCCCATGGTCCTTACGTTTCCAAACCGTATCTGACGCACCGTCAGATTTTGAATGCACCCCGCTGTGAGCCAATCTGTATCCCTTATGGGGGAGTCGTGAGTAGCGAATCAAAGGACCCGGGTCAGGCGGCCGAGTCGGGTTCGGTCGCGGCTTCGCTGACGGCATCGGTTCTTGAAGAAGAGGCCCGCCGACAGCAAGAGCAAGCCGACCTCGTCGCTGACGTCGTCCTTCCCAACGACCTGCTTCCAGGTGTTGGCGATGATCCGATGTCGCTTCGGGAAGCGATTCGCGTGGGCGGGGCCAAGATGGTCCTCTTCATGTTCCTGCTGAACCTGATCGACGACATCCCTCGCGCTGTCCGCGTCGTCGCCCCCGACATTCAGAACACGTTCGGGATTTCTGACACCGCGCTTACCGGTGTGTTGTCTTTTGGTGGTGTGGCACTTGTGCTCGGAGCCGTGCCGATGGCGGCGGTGGCCGATCGCATCAAACGAGTAGCCATCATTCCCATCGCCTCCTTGTTCTGGGCGGTGTCCATGTTTCTCAGTGGAATGGTCGCCAACCCGTTCCAGCTCTTCATTACCAATGCGTTTACCGGCGCAGGCCAGGCCTACCGAATCCCGGTTTCCAACTCGCTCCTTACCGATGCGTACCCGGTTCAGGCCCGCAGCCAGATCTTTGCGCTCGAGGGCGTCGGCCGTCCGCTCGGCCAACTACTCGGCCCCATCATCGTTGGCGGTACTGCCGCAATTGTTGGTGGCACCGAGGGTTGGCGTTGGGCATTCTTTATCCTGTCGATTCCGCCGATCATCGTTGGTTTGGCCTCGATAACGCTGAAAGAACCCAAGCGCGGCCAGTTTGACCAGCAGGCGATCTTTGGCGACAACGACCCCGAAAATCTGACGTCGGTCGAGCAAGAAGCGGTTGCGGTTGAAGATCGCGAACTTCCGATCAACATCGGCCAAGCCTTTGCCCGACTTACGCAGGTGCGTGCGTTCTACTTCTTGGCCGTCGGCGTCGGCGTGCTCGGTTTTGCGCTCATCGCTGTGCCGCTGCAGTTCAACCTGCTCATGGAGAGCAAGTACCAGTTCGGGCCATTGAAGCGCGGCATCGTCGAGTCGCTGATCTGGGTCATCACCATCCCCATCCTTCCCTTGGTCGGAAAGCTATTCGACCGGAAATTCCGTGAAGACCCGCCCGCCATGATGCGCTTGTCCGGTTACTTCGTGATCTTGGCTGGCGTTATCTATGCCATTGCGTTGCCCATCAAAAACATCGGCACGCTCGTTGTCATGATCGCGATCGCCCAGGCCGCGATCTCGGCAGCGTTCGTTGCTGCTGCGCCGATCATCGCAGCGGTTTCGCCTTTCCGGATCCGGGCACTCGCCTTCGCCTTTCTTCCGGTATTCATCTTCCTCATGGGTGGTTTCTTCGGCGGGCTTATCGTCGGCTCGCTCTCCGATGCCTACGGCAACCGCACTGCGATGTGGGTAGTAGCTCCACCTGCCGCCATTATCGGCGGTCTCCTCATCGTCTATGGATCACGGTTCATTCGCCGAGACATCTCCCTTGTCGTCGAAGAAATGATCGAAGACAAAGACGAACTCGAGCGCATGGCCGAGGCCAACCCCGAGGACATTCCCGTCATCCAGGTGCGAAACCTCGACTTCTCCTACGGGCCCGTTCAGGTGCTCTTCGGTGTCGAGTTCGAAGTCTTCAAGGGTGAAGTCGTGGCTCTCCTCGGCACCAACGGCGCGGGCAAGTCGACGATTCTTAATGTGGTGGCTGGACTCGGTACGCCGCAGCGCGGTGTTGTTCGCCTCAACGGCCGGGCATTTACCTACACCTCGGCCGAACAGCGCAACGGTCTGGGTATCCACATGTTGTCGGGCGGCAAGGGCGTGTTCCTGCCGATGAGTATCGACGACAACCTTGCGATGGCGGCCTTCCCGTACCGCAAGCAAGAGGGCGAAGCCGAGAGACGAATCGCCAAGGTGCTCGAACTCTTCCCCGAGCTAGCTACCCGCGGCGACGACATCGCTGGTTCGCTGTCGGGTGGTCAGCAACAGATCTTGGCGCTCGCGATGGTCTTGCTCCACGACCCGGAAATTCTCATCATCGACGAGCTTTCACTTGGCCTTGCTCCGGTGATCGTCGAACGACTCCTTGCCGTTATCGAACAGCTCAAGGCCGAAGGTATGACGATGATCATCGTCGAACAGTCGTTGAATGTGGCGCTCGCTATCGCCGATCGA
>CALGZB010000280.1 GCA_937934655.1 uncultured Acidimicrobiales bacterium
CGGTAACGCCATGGTGCAGGGCTTTGAAGCTACCTGGTCGGGTAACAGCCCGTCCTTCATCTACCCAGTCATGATGACCTCGGACTTCGCTCAGGAATTCGATGAGTACTACTTCCATTCAGCCTTCAACGCCCCATGGGGCGCACCGGGTACCGAGGTAATCGTTGAAGAAATGACTGCTCGCCGTCCCGGCTTAAACATCTCCGATCGCTACACCATTGGTTGGATCGAAGGCATTATCGCCGAGAGACTCATCAAGGCAGCGATCGGCAGTGGCGACATAACCCGCGAGAAGACGGTGGCAATTGCTACTTCTGGCCTCGAGATTGACTTCAACGGTCTTTCGGCTCCGCAGAGCTGGCCAAATGACTACAACGAAGCTCTTGTCCGTTCGACGTGGATCTTCGATGTCGACGCTGAGGCGTTCAACGTTCTTCCAATGTCAGAAGCCACTCCGGAGAACCCTGGTTCTTCTGGTCTTATCCCGCTCGAACAGGACTACGCCGGCACCGTTGCCGCTGACTACGTGTTCGACGGACCTTGCATTGAGCCAAGCAGCTAAACCTGCTGGTCGGCTATCTCTTTGCCAACCTCTTTGGCCAATGATGTTGACAGTGCCGGCTTCGCTCGACTTACGGACGAGGAAAAGCAGACGTACCGTTCCTGAGCGGGTGCCAGGTCGTGCGCTCCAGATCGTCATCGAGTGCCGCCGGCATCGAAAAATACTCGAGACACCCTGCCGGCTGTGTGGCAGCTGGAACCCGCGCATTGAATCGGCGATTTAGCCGCCACAATGGCCAGATGGGAAACTATTGGCTGCTCAAGGCGCTCTTCTTTCTCGTGACGCTGCTGGGCGTATCATGCTCAAGCACTTCAGAGTCAGAGACACTGCCGGATCAGGACTCGCCAGCAATAGACGTTTCAGGGTCGACCGTTCAAGAGGATCTGCGACCACTGGATAGTCCCGCCCGCCTAGTCCTCGGCTCTGTGCGGAGACGCGGAGTCTTTCTTCACCAAGACCCGGCCGATGATCGAGCTTTCGCATGCGTCAACGGTGGAGACTCCCAGCCGGTTGTCTGCTTCCCGATCCTCGAACTCGATATCGACCTTTCAGATCCGGCAAACGGGGCTGCTGATGATCAAGGCTTCTGGCGGATCTACGGCGATGTAGTGGTAGAAGGTGACTTTGACGGTTCCGGGTTGCTCACGAATGTCACCACGAAGTCGCCAGGCTCGTTTGACGAAGAAGCACCATCGATTTACCAGTGCCCAGATCCGGTCGATGGCCAGCTCCCCACTCGCCGACAAGCCAGAGATGCACTGCGCGACAAAGGCCTTCCGCTCGTTTCATGGACCGGCGGAAATCCAAACCAGCGGGGGGTCTTCGAAGTAACTCTGGGCTTCATCGACGGACAGCGATTCGACCAAGTATGCGATCAGGCCCCCAGCCTAAGAATCACATCGCTCGCCCTTCTCGAATAGAAGACCCACGGCTCCTCCAGCAGCGGCCGAGAATGATCGACACACCCGCGGCCATGGTCGAGGAGTGCGGAGCAGTGGAGTCTGAGAGGCTTCGCGATGCATGAAGACCCCAGCGGATCACCGAAAACACGTATGGCCAGCGCGATCTGGAGGTGGCGTTCTGGAGCGGTGGCGTTCCGATCTTCTGACGGCGATATGGGTGCCTCGCTAGGTCGCCTTAAGTCGGTAGTAAGCTGGCTGCTACTGCGGTAGCATATGGGTATGAAAGTCAGTGTGAGCATTCCAGACGAAGATGTCGAGTTCCTAGACGAGTACACGAAGACTCATCAGATCGAATCTCGATCGGCTGCACTTCACCGCGCTATTCGCTTGCTGCGAGCATCTGAGCTTGGGGATGCATACGCGGCGGCCTTCAACGAATGGGCGGACGATTCGGCTAATGACGCGTGGGACAACGTCGCGGTCGACGGCTGATGCGTCGCCGCGAAATCCGCCTCGTGAATCTCGACCCGATTATCGGAAGTGAAGCGGGTCGAACCCGCCCTGCTGTTGTCGTGAGTAACGACGGAGCCAATAGCGCCGCAGCCCGCCTTGGTCGCGGCGTGATCACGGTTGTCCCGGTCACGTCCAACACTGATCGGATATATCCGTTCCAGGTGTTGTTGCCAGCAGATGAGACTGGACTCGATCTCGAATCCAAGGCACAAGCCGAGCAAGTTCGGTCCGTTCCTGTCGAACACATCGGTGAGGTGGTGGGTTCGCTCGGCTTCGAGCTTGCAGAGAAGCTCGACGAGGCGCTTCGAATTCACCTCGCCATCTGAGTAGATCGGTCGGGGCCGAGAAGTCATCGTCCCACCTATGAGAGCTCTGGTACCAGCTCCGACGTGCCGATTAGGAGCGGGTTGCGGCCTGGTTTGAGGCGGCGCGTTATGAGTGCGTGGCGATCAAGGGCCGCTCTTGCGTTGAGGGCCGTGTGAGAAACCAGCCAAGTACGCCGAGGCAGAGGAAATACAGGCCGCTGACAGCGAACCCTGCGACGAAGTACCGAAGATTGAGTTCGTTTGTTCCCGCCTCAAACATTGCTGAATTGATGAAAAGGCCTGCGCAGAGTGGCGGCAATGGAAGAAGCCCCCACAGCGTGCTTCGCCCAGCATCACGGAGCCTCCTCGCTATCGATGCAGCCATTAAGACCACAAATGCAGCGGTCGCAACAGCAGAGATGGCAAGACCTCGTTGCGTCAACTGCTCGACATTGATTTCTTCGCCCCAACTGCGCGGGAGGCAACTCTGTCTTGGCTTCCAACGAATCGCCGATAACCGCCATAACTACTGATCGTCGCCGCCAACACAAATCTTGAGAAGGACCCCGGCAGAGCTAACCGAATTACTGAACCGAGGAGCCGACCTTGAGCGCTCTCGAGAAGTGCCGCCTATTTCATGGGGAGTTGCTAGATCCCGGCGAGTCCTCAGATGTCATCTGCTCTTGCAGCCGACCCGCTTGAGATCTCTTTACCCTCGGCTTCATGAGGAACACCGTTAGATCTTTTTGAACCGCATCGGGAGCGAAAGTGTGTCGGTAGTGTTCGCCCGCCCGTCCATAATCACAACCCGCAGTTCGCATCGCGAGCCTCGGTCGGCACAGTCGGTGTCGCAGGCGAATTGGGTAATGCTGACGTCGAACTTCACTGCTTTACGAGTGGCGAACGGAATCGAATGCTTCAGCCGGTCTCCGCAGTGGCCATCGGCATCCCATATGGACGCTTCGACAATCGATCGCTCGGACGTGAAGTTCTTTACCGTCACGGTGACCCGCTGGTTGTCGACCAGCTGGCGGTTTGGTCGCATCGACAGCTTGGGTGCGACCGATGGTGCATCGGAATCGAAGTTGATACCAACACTTCCCAACGGCACGGTGCCGGTATCGTCGGCGTAGCCATCAATACGCAGCTCGCAGGCGTTGCGATCAAAACAATCGATATCGTCGCTCCGGAAGCGGATGTGGCGTTTCGGGGTCAGTTGCCCGACAAAAAGGTTTGCGGGTCCGTTGGCGGAGGCCGAAACCATGCCGAGCGGCCGACACAAATGGGTGAGCGCGTCATCGGCGCCCCGTGGGCATTGACTGACGCTGAGGAAGCTGCCGGAGTAGCCCCTGACCTTAAGTTTGACCTCTGCACCGTCAACCAGCTTGTTGCGCTTTTTGAGGCGAACACGAACCGACTCGGCTGCGCTAGCTTCGGCGCTTAGTAACCCTTCGGTGGCCGTGGGTGCCGCAGCGGCGGGTTCGGCCGAGGTCGCGCCGAGCAGTAAGGCGAGGGTTGTTACCGCGACGATCGCTGGTCGGAAGATGCTCATCCTTTACGGAGGGTACGGCGGGGTCTCAACGACCGCAAGGGTGGCAGTGTGGGACATGCTTCCACATCCAACCGCCGCCACGTGCTCGACCGGCGAACCCCATTGGGGGAGTGGGTAACCAGGAGAAGTCGCTACATAGGCACGGATTGCGGCGCGTAGGTGCGTTCTGCGCTGGGTCGGGTGTTGATATGCGTGGGTTCGGTGTCTCGGTGATCGTCGGGCCGGGGTTCTGTGGGGGACGGTTGCCTGGACTGTTTGTTCGCCAGCTGCCTGGAGAACCTTTAGGTGAGGCCCAGGACGGTGAGGAGCGCATCGTCGACTGACCAAAGTTCTTCGGCCGAGAGGTAGCCGGCTTGGTCCCCGAGTCGATGGGTGTCGACTGCGCCGAGTTGTTCGACAAGGACCCGCGTGGTGTTGTTGCCGATGGTTATCTCGGGTCGGAATGAGGCGGGTCTAGCGCTTCGTGAGGTTGGCGCTACCATGACGACTGAGCGGGGGAGGAGTTCGTCGGCTTGGACGACGACGCCGTAGCGGACGCCTTGCTGCTCCGGGCTGCGGCCTTTTGGGGTTCGAAAGCGGTAAATTTCAAATTGTATTACGGGATGCAGCGCCTTAAGGCCACCATCTCTGATGCGCCGATATGCAGCGGGCGCCAGGTTGTGCGGGCCGGAACAGTATCGAGCGGGTGGACGACGGTTTGCGTGCCTCGACTGCTGCTTGCGGTCCAACGGCTCGATCCCCATTGCGCCAGAACCAGCCGGTCACGATCGATTTGTCGACGGCGACGAGTTGGCCAGCTTGTTGGCGAAGTGCGCGCCGGCTTGGTAGCCAATCGCGGCGAAGACCGCAATGAGTACGAGAATCGCTCCGAGCTGAAATACTGGGTCGACGGTCGAACCGTTGTCGCCGTCGGAAAGAGCGTTCACCCAACTCGT
>CALGZB010000281.1 GCA_937934655.1 uncultured Acidimicrobiales bacterium
CTCAAGATTAAGTCGGTCGAGGGCGTGCAGGCTGCGAGCTTTATCCCGGCCTTCCCGCTGACCTTCGCCGCGTCGACCTTTGCGCCCGTCGAGAACATGCCCGAGTGGCTCCAGGTATTCGCAAAGCACCAACCGGTGACGCAGGCGGTCGACTGCGTGCGAGCCATGACGCAGGGTGGCGATATTGCCGGTCCGTTGGTTCGGACGTTGCTGTGGTGCGTCGGGATTGTCGCGGTGTTTGGGTTCTTGTCGGTTCGGGAGTTCCGGAAGGTCTAGGTCACGAGGAAATCCCTGGTCGCTTGCTGACGAACTCATCGACGCCGATTTGGGAGCGTATGTCCTGGCTACGTTCGAGGTACTCCTCGTCGTAGGTGGTTCCCGTGGCATCGGCGATGCGGGTCATCATGTGGAAGTTGGCGCTGACCGCAATGGCATCGACCAACTGGTCGCCACCCATAGCCGTGGTTACCTCATCGCGGATTGCCGCGAGTCGGTCCGGCTCGCCGTCCCACATCGCTTCGACGAGTTGCGAGAGCAGCTGTCCGTGTGGGACACCGCCGTCGCCTTCCCCAGACCCGACGATTGCTTCGAAGGACACCTGGGCATCTTGGGTGAGGCCGCTCAGACCGAGCAGCATCGTGTGGCCGGTCGTTCAATAAGCACTCGTTGAGCTTCGAGGTTCGAGCGGCCACCAACTCCACCTGCATGCGGGTGAGTGAGTTGTGATCTGCGGTTAGCTCGGCCATGGCGTCGATGTCCATGTACTGGGTTTCGCAGAGCCGCAGCATCATTGCTTTTTCTGCGGGCACGGCGCTGAGGGCTCGGATTACCTGGGCTCGCTCGGTATCGCAGGTGGGTACCCAGTGATCGCGCATCATGGTTCCGTCGGGGGTCTCGCAGGTTGGGTCGCCGTCAAGTGGAACCGGAAGATCCACCCGCGGCATCGACAGGGCATCGGTGAACCGGTCAAGGGAATTGGCTTGAGCGACGACGCCGACGAGTTCGGTGTAGTGCGCCGGTGAGATGCTCGATGGGTCCTCGTCGTCGACGATGGTCTTGTACCACTCGACGGTGATGGTTCCGGGGTGGTTGGTGAGGCGCCAGATGGTGTCGATTGCTTTGGCCGGAAGTCCTCCGGAGTCACCGACGAGACCTTCAACGTCGGAGGCAGGCACCCATGCGGGCGGGGGGTTGTTGATGTCGCGGGCCCGGCGGACCTGCATCACGATGGCCAAGCGCTCGGAAGCCGTCCACCACGCGCCGGGCCGCGACCAGTGCTCGATGAGCTCACGATGCGAGGATTCGAGGTCGGCCCGGATCGGCATGGTTGAGTTATAGAAGTCCATGTCCTGGACCTTACCGATTTCTGGCGTCGTTGGCAGAACGTCGCATAGTCGAGCGAGATTGCTATGTTCGCCACATGAACACCGCACAAGTGACCCAAGGTGGCGCCTCAACGGGCAGGAACCGTTGATGACACTTGGAGCCTTCGCTATCGTCGCAGTCTTCATTCTTGCACTGTCGCTCGGCGGCTCGGTGGTAGACCGCTCGCCCATTACGCCGCCGATGCTGTCAGTGGCTGTGGGTCTTTTCATTGCGTTGGTCGGGGGGTCTGGGGTGGCCTTCACCTTGGAAGGCGAAGAGGTTCTGCTCATCGCCGAGGTCACGCTGATCTTGTTGCTTTTCACCGATGCGGCTCGAATCAGCTCGGCGTCGCTGAAGGAGACAGGTTCGCTTCCGATTCGGCTGCTACTCGTCGGATTGCCGCTGACCGCGCTGCTAGGCATCGCCGCCACCAGCTTGATCCTTACTGACCTCACATGGACTCAAGCCGGCCTCGTCGCTCTGATCGTTACCCCCACCGACGCTGCGCTGGGTCAGGCTGTGGTGTCGAACCCGGCGGTACCGGCGAGGATTCGCCATGCGCTCGAGGTTGAGTCGGGTCTCAATGACGGAATGGTCGTGCCAGCGATCGGCATCTTCCTAGCGTTAGTCGAGCGGGCCGAACTCGGCTCAAGAGGTGAGATCGCTTTCGACGCGCTGGGCGAGATCGTCATTGGCGCAGCGATCGGAGCGCTCGGCGGTTGGCTGTTCGGGACGCTGGGCATTCGTGCGCTTTCGAGCGGCTTCACCGACGTGTCGCGTATGAGGATGGCGACCCTCGCTGGCTCAGCCGCAACGGTTGGCGGAGCGATTGCCCTCGGCGGCAACGGTTTCATCGCTGCGTTCTGCGCAGGCCTCGCGCTCCGAGCCTCATCGAAGCAACGGTGCGACAGCTGGACCTCGCTGCCAGAGAACCTCGGCCAACTGGGGACCATCGTCGCCTTCGTTGCGTTTGGAGCCACGATGGTAAAGCCAGCGCTCGAGGCACTCACCTGGCGGATCGGCCTCACCGCCCTCGTACTGCTCACGATCTGTCGGATGTTGCCCGTGGCCATCGCGCTGATCGGCAGCAAGCTCCAGTGGGTCACCGTTGCCTTTATTGGATGGTTCGGGCCGCGCGGCCTCGCGTCAATCCTCTTTGCGCTAATCCTCACCAGCGAGACGTCGATCGAAGAGAGCGAAGTGCTGGCGTCGGTCATCACCGTGGTGATCCTTTGCTCGGTGATCCTTCATGGCCTGAGTGCCGGCCCTTTCGCGAACCGCTATGGCCAGTGGCTGTCGGCGCACCCAAAGAAGTCGGCGATGCCCGAGCACGACGAGGTGCCCGAGCAACGGCCAAGAGCAGCGATCTAGCCACAGCGCGAAGGACACCAGCCGACTCTACGAGGTCGCAGCGAGCGCTATCTCGCCGAGCAGGCCGATGCGGTCGAGGTTATGGCCGTTGCCAGGAAGGTTGATGGTGAGGCCGTCGATGCCCGTATCCATGCACGCTTGGAGGCGCTCTCCAACGGTGTCGGCATCGCCATAGATGAGAACGTCTTTGACGAACTCAACCACTTGATCGTTCCAGCCCTTAACCGCTGCGACCTCCTGGAGATCGGCTTCGGCTTCTTCCATCGTCGGGGCCACAAACACCATCTGAAGCTTGGTCATCTTGATCTCAGAGCGGTCGCGGCCCAGGCGTTCGCAATGCTCAGCGAGGACTTCGAGCTTGCGAGGGATCTCTTCAATAGGCCCCGTTGCGAGGTTCGACTCGTCGGCGTACTGAGCCACCATGCGCAGCGTCTTCTTCTCGCCACCTCCGCCAATCATGATCGGAATCTTCGAGATAGGAGCAGGCGAGTTTACTGCGTCGGCTACCTGGTAGTGCTTACCGTCGAGGGTCACTTTCTCGCCGCGGAGCATCGGGATGATGATCTGGAGCGACTCCTCAAGCTTCTCAAACCGGTCGGTGAAGGTACCGAATTCGTAGCCGAGCGAGTCATGCTCGAGCTCAAACCAGCCGGCACCGATACCAAGGGTCGCTCGGCCGCTGGACACGTGGTCGAGCGCCGTGATGGTCTTGGCGAGCAGGGTGGGGTGGCGGTAGGTGTTGCCGGTGACGAGGGCCGAAAGGCGAACCGTCTCGGTGTGCTGCGCAAGAGCTGAGAGCATTGTGTAGCACTCGTACATGGGCTCTTCAGGAGCCCCGATTCCGGGCAGTTGGTAGAAGTGGTCCATGACCATCACCCGGTCGAAGCCAGCGGCTTCAGCCGCCTTGGCTTGAGCCACGACGTTACCGAAGACGTCTTCGTTGGCGATGCCGGGGTAGGTGTAGTTGGGGATCTGATAGCCGAGGCGGGTCATAGCCCGGAGGCTACTCCGCCAGAGCCAGAAGCCCCGACGTAAGGACCTCGATCACAGACGCGAAGCTCGAGGCTGGATCTCGTCCGATATTGTTCGAGAGCTCAAGGTGGGAGAAGCCATGGAGTCCGCTGCGAAGAGCTCGACCAGCGTCGTCGAGGCGGCTGTCGGGAATCCCCAGCGTCGATAGCATCGACCCGGCGGGGATAGTCATCCCGTTTGCTGCCGCGATGTGTTCGCTCTTGCGCTCAGGCATGTGCCGCAACGTGGCCTGATAGCGGCCAGGGTGGGCGAGCACATAGTCGCGCCACGCATGGGCATAGGAGTGCAAGGCCTCCGGGCCGACTTTCGCAACCACCGAGTCGCGAAGCGCATCGGCAAAGTCGGCCGTTGCAGCGAGGCAAAGCTCATCGAGAAGGTCATCGAGGCCATCGACATGGTTATACAGCGATGGGGCTTTGCAGCCTGCGACCGAAGCAACATTAGCCAAAGTGACCGCAGCGAGACCTCGTTCATCGGCAACCTCGATAGCGAGTTCGACGATCGATTGGCGCGAGAGGCGGCGGCTTTTTGTAGTCACAGTGCAATGGTACGTGCGATGAGCCATAGGCACGAACTATGGGCATTAGTCATCTGCTAGTGTTCCGACCATGGAACTTCCAAAGACTGGCGCGATAGCAGACGAACGCGAGATCGAGGCGGTGGTTGCGGTCATGCGCAACAACCCGAAGCTCGACATCGGCGAGGCCACCGAAACGCTCGAACGCCGAACCGCCGAATACCTTTCGAAGGACTACGGGATGATGGTGAACTCGGGGTCCTCGGCTCTTCGAATCGCTATCGACCTCCTCCACCTTGAGCGCGGCGACGAGATCATTACCTCGCCGCTGTGCTTCTCCACCGACATCGCACCGATGGTGCAGTCGGGCATCGTGCCGGTGTTCGCCGACATCACACCCAACACCTACCAACTCGATACCGAGCAGATCGAGTCGATGATCGGGCCACGCACCAAAGCAATCCTGGTGCCCAACCTTTGCGGCAACTGTCCAGACTGGGACGCCATCCGAACCATCGCCGACAAGCATGGGCTAGCCGTTGTCGAGGACTCCGCCGACGTGCTCGACAGCTGGCAGCGCGGCACCCGAACCGGCACCCGAAGCGACATCTCCATCACCAGCTTTGCCCGGTCGCACGCAATGACTGCGGGCGGCACCGGCGGAATGGTTGGCGTGAACGACCCGGATCTCTTCGACGAAGCGCTTTCGCTTCGCCGCTGGGGCCGCCAGTCCGAGCGCTTTCTCTTCGGGTCCGACAAAGAGAAGATGCAAGAGGGCGGACTCGAACGCTTCGGCCAACTCGCCGACGGAACCCCGTACGACCTGATCTTTGTGTTCGACAGTATTGGATACAACTTCGAACCCAACGAGTTGAGCGCCGCCTATGGGCTTGTGCAGATGGACAAGCTGCCCGGCTTCAACGCGCAGCGACAAGCCAACTGGACCAAGTTCAATGACTTCTTCGCTACCCGCGACGGGCTCACTGCCGGCGATACGACCCCCGAGACCGACACCACGTGGATGCGGTTTTGTTTCACCCTCGATGAGGACTTTGGACTCGGCCGCAACGAGGTGCAGGGATTCCTCGAAGACCGCGGCATCAGCACCCGTATGGTGTGGACCGGCAACATCTTGCGCCAGCCAGCATTCGCCAACATCGAACATCGCCAGCCCGAGGGCGGCCTGCCCAACTGTGACCGGATGATGGACCGTGCACTGTCGCTTCCGGTGTTCCATGGGCTCAACGCCGACCACATTGGCTTCATGTGCGAACAAGTCGATGAACTTCTAGCGACTCGCTCCTAATGCCGGTCGCACTTGTCACCGGCGCGAGCCGAGGTATCGGAGCAGCCATCGCCCAGCGCCTAGCCGCCGAGGGCTGCGCGGTCGCCTGCGTTGCCCGCACGATGTCGGACGGCGACTCTCATCTCGACGGCTCGTTGTCCGCGACCGTCGACCGGCTGAGAGCTTCCGGGGGAACAGCACACGCTATTGCTGCCGATCTCTCAAAGCCAGACTTCGACCCGTCGGAGATAATCGCCGAGGCCGAGGGCGCGCTCGGCCCCATCGACTACTTGGTCAACAACGCAGCCGCAGCGTTCTACCCGAGCTACCTCGAGATGCCCCGCAAACGGATAGAAGTCTCGTTCCGGGTGAACGTTGTCGCCCCATGGATGCTTGCCCAGCAGGTGATTCCGGCGATGGTAAGGCGGGGGAGCGGGTCGGTCCTGAACCTCACCTCGCAGACCGCCATCATGCCGCAGGGGCCGCCCTTTACAGTCGCCGAGCAGATCAAAGGAGCCACAGCGTATGGAGGGTCGAAAGCTTGGCTCGAGCGGGCCACTGTGGGCGCTGCAGCCGAACTGTTCGGAACAGGCGTATCGCTCAACTGCCTCTCACCAGATACCTCGGTCATCACCGAGGGCAGCACCGCACTTGTCGACCTCTCGAAGTACCCGAACGAACCTCTCGATGCCATGGCAGAGTCGGCCTGGGCTCTGCTGTCGGGCAATCCTGCTGAATTCACGGGCCTCATCGAATACAGCCTGTCGTTCCTGAAACGCCATGACCGTCCGGTACGAACGCTCGACGGCACTGGGCTACTCGAAGGCTGGCAACCCGATGACTTTCCAGTCGACTACTTGATCGACCCAGGACCAGACCCCCAGACGGAGCAGTAGCTAGTTATGTCCGACCTCACCAAGATGTTCGATCTCACCAACAGGACAGCGTTAGTAACCGGCGCCGGACAAGGCATGGGCACCGGCGTTGCCGAGATGCTCGCAGCCCAGGGAGCGCATGTTCTCGTCAACGATCTCGATGACACCCGGGCGGAGCCGGTAGCCCAACAACTCCGACAGAGCGGATACCAGGCCGAAGCGCTTGCCTTCGACGTCACCGATCTCGCAGCAGTAAGGGCCGCGATCGCCGACCGACCCATCGACATCTTGGTGAACAACGCAGGCAACGCTGGTAGCGAAAGAATGCGCCCTCGGCCCTTCGCCGAGACCGAACCCGCCGAGTGGGCAGCCCCGTTGGCCGTCAACCTCGACGGCGTCATGAACTGCACGCATACGGTGTTGCCCGGAATGATCGACCGAGGCTGGGGACGAGTCATCGGAGTCGTATCGGGCGCCGGAACACAAGGCGTACACATCGGGGTCGCTGCGTACTCGGCCGGCAAAGGGGGCGCGGCGGCGCTGCTGCGGTCGGTAGCGCTCGAAGTAGCGCGCAAGGGCGTGACCGTCAACTCGATTGCGCTTGGACTGATGGATAACACCGGCGGGAGCGACGTCACCTCTGGCCTTGCCAAGACGATTCCCACGGGCCGCCTGGGAACACCCCACGATCTTGGTGCGCTTTGTGCTTACCTCGCGTCGGACGAGGCCTCGTGGATGACCGCACAAACCATTCCGCTCGCTGGTGGATCCATCACCAGCTGAACCGCTCCACCAATCAATCGATGAACGGGACATCCGAAGACAAGTACGGGAGAGTGTGAGCATGAGTTTGCGAGCAGTCGTTGTAGGAACATCCTTTGGCGGGCGGGTCCATGTACCTGCACTACGTGCGGCGGGCTTCGACGTTGTGGGCTTGGTCGGACGTGACCCGGAACGGACAGCGGAGCGCGCCGGGGCCTTCGGCATCGGCGTCCATGGAACGTCGATCACCGACGTCGCTAACGCCACCAACGCCGATGTCGTCACTGTGTCGACTCCACCGGCCGCTCACCATGCGTCGGTTATGGAAGCAGTAGCAACCGGCTGCCACGTCCTTGCCGAAAAGCCGTTTTCCCTGTCGGTAGCCGAGGCTCGGGAAATGACCGACGCCGCCGCAGCCAGCGGCGTCACGGCCATGGTGTCGTTCGAGTTTCGCTGGCAGCCGGCAGAAGCCCTGGTTGCACGAGCCATCCGGCGCGGCGATATCGGCGAACCACGGGCCGCCACGTTTGTGAGCCATAGCGGTCTCGTTGCGAAGGGTCTTCCAACTGCGTTCAACGAGACCTGGTGGGGCGACGCCGCTGCCGGGGGAGGCATTCTCAACGCTGCCGGAGTGCACGTGCTCGACCGGCTCCACACCTGGCTCGGCCCGATCGTCTCGGTAAGCGGCGATACCCGCCAAGTTACTGCGCTTGAAGGTGGAGCCGAAGATACCTATTCGGCGCTCATGCGAACCGAAGCTGGTGTGTCGATTTCGGCGCAACATTGTTCGGGTGTGCGAGGCGAAGGCCTGAGTGTCTGCAAGGTCATAGGTACCGAAGGCACTGTGTGGCTCGATGCAAATGGCGCTCACGTCTCGGATGGCACCGAAACCCATAACCTCGATGTGCCCGCCGAGCTCGTGCCGCCCCCACCACCCGAGTACGACAAAGACGACCCCAAGCACGCGTTCACCGCGTTCGAGATACCCCTCTTCGTCCGTCTCGCCGAGCGCCTGCGCGACGAAATCGAGGACGCAGAGATTCCGCCTACCATGCCCGCAACACCAACCTTCGCCGACGGTCTCGCCACGCAGCGAGTCATCGATGCCATTCGGTCTTCGTCACTCGACGGTGGCGCCTGGCAGCACCTCCAACAGCTAGAAAATGGAACATCATGAGCAGCAACCCTGATTCCAGCACCCCTGATTCCAGCACCCCTGGTTCCAAGAACCCTGGCCCCACCGACCCAGACGCTGTCCCGCCAATCGACGACTGGAATCGGCTCCTCGAAGGCAAGGTTGCCGTGGTTACTGGCGGCGGCGCCGAAGGGATCGGTGGCGCCATCTCCGAGCTCTTTGCCCAACACGGCGCAACGGTCGAGATTGCCGAAATCGACCCGGACCGGGCAGCGTCTACGGTCGACGCCATCACCAAGGCGGGAGGCTCGGCTCGAGCTCACGTTGTGGATGTTCGCACCGAAGAAGGCGTCGAGGAGTTCACCGCGGCAGTGCTCAAAACGCACGGCGGTATCGATGTGCTGGTCAACAACGTTGGCGACTACCGGCCGCTTGTTCGCTTTCACGATTCGGGCCCCGAATCGTGGGAGGCCATGTATCGCATCAACCTTTGGCATCTGTTTGCCGTGACCCAAGCGTTCCTCACGCCCATGATCGAGAGTGGTGGCGGTTCGGTCGTCAACGTTCACTCAGTCGAAGGCATGCGAGGCTTCCCGGGCGAGCCCGTGTACGCGTCGATGAAGGCCGCCGTCGCGCACTTCACCACCTCCCTCGCCGCCGGGTACGGGCGTCAAGGTATTCGGGCCAACGGCATCGGTGTCGACGTCACGCAATCCAAACAGGTCGACTACATCAGCGGCTACGAAGACCACGAGGCACTGTGGGAGTCGTGGGCACCAGTCGGCCGACTCGGTTGGCCAGCCGATCAGGCTCGAGTGGCGTTGTTCCTCGC
>CALGZB010000282.1 GCA_937934655.1 uncultured Acidimicrobiales bacterium
CGGTCTTTTTGGCCTTCGATGCTGCAGACTTCTTCGAAGCCATTCCTCGAGTCCCTTCAGGTCACTGTCTGTTGAATCACGGTCAGTTGAATCAGTATTTGTTGAATCATTCTCTGTTGCATCGCCATCTCTGAAGTCATATGCGCCGAAAACATCGCAGATGGTGAACCCGCCGGATTATACGGCCCAAATCGCGAAAGGCGCGGATCCCCAAGGAAAGTTGGCACGAATCCAACGATTCGCGCCAACCAACTACCGTTGGCGACCGAATCGTTTGGTAGGCCCATCGCTGTCGTCGTCGAAGAACGCGACCAAAGCCGGATCGTCGTCGGAGCCACCGTCGTCTTCGGAAACAGCTCGTCGGAGCTCTTCGAGGAATGCATCGCCAGTTGGCTCATCGGCGCCGTCGGCGAGATCAATACTGTCGTTGAGAGAACTGTCGTTGAGAGAACTGTCTTCGACGGAACTGTCGTTGAGAGAAGCACCCTCGGCCGTTTCGGTGGCCGTGTCGACCGAGAACGCCTGGGTCGGTTCATCGACCGATGAGCCCGAAGCCATGCTCGAACCGGTGGTTGTGTCGGAAGTGAGATCGATTACTTCGGCTCCGTCGTCGGTGGACGCCTCGTCGATTGTCGAGAAGAAGTCATCGTCATCGAAGACCGGAAGAAGGTCGTCCTCAGAGACAGCATCTTCGGACTGGTGGTCGAACACCTCGGCGGTGGTCGAAGATTCGCTTGGATCAACGAATCCGAGATCATCGGCAATCGGCGTCCGTTCAAAGTCGACCACGCTGCTGGCACCAGTATCGGTAGCAGTGCCGGCAGCAGTGCCGGCAACGGTGCCTTCGTCACTCAGATCAAGATCAGGCGTCACCAGGTCGGCGGCATCGGTTTCGACAAGTTCGCGTTCGATGACCTCGTCGGCATCGTCGGCATCGTCGAGCGGAATGTCGATATCGGAAAGAACCTCGGGGGTTACTGTCGTCGAATCAACGGTGGGCTTGGCCCCGAACCGGTCAATGAATGACCCACTGGAGGCACTGGCTGCTGCCGTGGCTCCGAGACCGCCAGCTGCCACAGCGGCGGACGGCGAACCCGATGTCGATGACTCGGGATCGGTCTCGACAGCAGCTACCTCGACAGGTGCTGATTCGACAGCTCCTGTTTCGCCGGGTTCATCAAGATCGATAGCACCGCTTTCAGAATCGGCAAGCTCGTTGTTCACGAGGTTTTCGTCAGCAGGCTCTGCGTTAAAAAGCTGTGCGTCAACAAGCTCTCCATCGACAAGCTCTGCATCGACGATTTCAGCGTCAACGATTTCCTCAGAGTCGTCCGAGTCGATGACCTCGATGACTTCATCGCCAGCTTCCTCGGCGTCTTCGACGCTTCCCACTTCCGCAGCGTCGACCTCTGGAGCCGAGGCGGCGACAGCATCAGCCTCTTCCGGAGCGGTCTTCGCTTCGTCGCTGGTGAGATCAATTTCGGACTCATCCGTCCGAGTTGCAGTGGAGCCGGTCACCGCGGAGCCAGCGACACCGGACTCTTCGACCCGCTCTTCAAGCTTTGAGTAGCGACTCAATTCCGGAACAGTGGAAACCCGCAGCGCATCGGGTTCATCAACAACCGATTGCAAACGTGCAATCGATTCAAGAACCGTCGCCCGTTCGGCATCGACGTGGTGTTCGAGAAGCGCAACATCCTCGGCGAGGAAGTCGCGGTGATTCTCGAGCTCGCGAATTTCGGCCAAAAGCGGCTTGCGGGTCTGTTCGGCAACGGCACGGGCTTCGGACTCGACCTCGCCCAGAATGGCGCTGCGCTCGGCTTCGGCTTCGACCGATGCCTTGGTTGAGGCGTGCTCGGCCTCGAGAAGAAGGGCGTCTACCTTGCTTTGCGTCTCACGTCGTTGTTTCGAGGTCTCGGCCTCGGTGATCGCACGCAACTCATCGGTCTCGGCCACAGTCGTGGAGCGAAGTTCATCGGTTTCTTGCTTGGCTACTCGACGAAGTTGCTCAGCCTCGGCTTGGGCTTCGCCTCGGACCTCAGCGGCTTCGTTCTGCACCTGGGCCAGCGTGCTCGAAGCCTCATCGCGTGCCTCAGTGAGGAGCTTGTCGGCGGTTTGTTGTGCAAGCAACAACGTGCGGGTGATGGTCTCTTCAGACGGCTCGTCGGCGCCGCGGGCCCGTTTTTTGGTAGGCGCTCCGGCGTCACCGCGGTCGATCCGCGCTTCTGCCGCTTCGGCGCGAGAGATTGCCTCAGAGAGCCGGCCCTGCAGCTGGGCGACTCCAGCGCTAACGCGTTGGAGGAACATGTCGACTTCGTCTGGGTCATACCCACGGAGGGCCTGACGAAACTCAACGTCTTTGAGCGATTGTGGGGTTACGTCCATGCGCAGATGCTAGCGGCGAAATTTCCACAATTAGCGGATCATCGGCAGAACTGGTAAGCGCTCGATTGAGCACCGGGACGAACTACTCGAGCATCCCTTGACGATCAGCATCGGTAATCTCGACATCGTCGGGCGTAAGCAGGTACACGTCTTTCGCAACACGTTCCATCTGCCCACCGAGCCCGTAGCAAAGGCCACTCGCAAAGTCGATGATTCGACGGCTGAGATCGCGATCGACGTTTTGAAGGTTCACGATTACGGCCTGGCTGTCGGTAAACCGATCAGCCACGGCTTGCGCATCGTTAAAGGAAACCGGCGCAATCGTCGACGGCTTCGCCGCCTTTTGGATGGGAAGCGCTCGAACGGCGGGCGAACCCGACACTCGGGCCGGTTGCGCTACTGGAGCGATCCGACGCACCGATTCGGCGTCGCTCGGAGCGGTGGCGAAACCGGATTGTCCCGCAGATCCTGAGAGGGATCCGCCTCGGTGATCCTGGTCGTCGACCGAGGTCATCGGCACGGCGCGCACCGTTGGACCGGAGGGTGCCGGGGCGGCAGGTGACACAGGGCCGCCAAGACCGGCCTCAGGGCCATCTTGCTCGGGTTCAAACCCCTGGCCAAACTCGTACTCTTCATCTGGGCCGAGACCCAGGTACAGCAAGGTTTTTTTGAAAACAGACATCGGTCTCTCCTAATGAACACTCTACAGAACTACTGAGCTTGGTACCTGTCGGAAACAACTTGGTACCCGCCGGAAACTACGGACGGGCCCCGAAAAGGGCTGATCCGATACGAATAATCGTTGCGCCTTCTTCAGCCGCGACCTCCAGGTCACCACTCATTCCCATCGACAACTCGCGAAGTTCGTAACTCTCAGCGAGGGTTCGCAGCAACCGAAACCCCGCACGAGCTGCCTCCGGTTCGGCACGAACGGCGAGTCCCATCAACCCGACAACCCGTAACCCGGCTTCAACCGCCGAGGTCATGAGTGCATCGAGGTCGGCCGGCGGGCATCCCTTCTTGGTCTCTTCGCCAGATATATCGACCTGCAGGAGCACCTCAGCGCCTGGCGAGTGCTTGGCGATCTCGAGCGCCAACGATGACCGATCGACGCTGTGCCACACGTCGACAAGGTGGGCAACCTTCCGAACCTTGTTGCGTTGCAGACCTCCGACGAAATGCCAGCGAACCGCCGACTGATTCACCGGGAGGCGTGAAAGAAGTTCCTCAGCCTCCGGGTGTTTCGCTGCGAATTCCTGGGCGTAGGACTCACCAAAATCATCGAGTCCGACCATCGCAGCGGCAAGGATGGCTTCGGCCGGAAAAGTCTTAGAGACCGCCACGATCTTCATGTCGTCTCGGCCGACGGTTTGCAACCGTTCGCGGACGCCAGCCAGCCGTTCACCGATTTCGGCAGCGTGCTGCTTTACAGCCTGGGCCGTCGGCCCTGGGTGGCCTGGGTGGTCGCTCACGGTGAAGGGTGCCCAAGCGATTGCGAGTCGATCCAAGCAGCGGCAACTTGTCGACCCTTATCCCCGCGTGCGCGGTGACTGAAGTAGCTCCCGGTGCAGGCCGTGCACTGGTCCACGCTGACGGTCTCGACGCCCAAGCTTGAAAGCTGGGCGATGACACCGGCGACAAGATCAAGCGCCGGCGAACCCTCGCTGGTGGCACTTCGAACCCGTTCGCCAAGTGCCTCGACCGCCGTTTCGAGGTCGGATTCGCCGAACTCATAACACTCGGGCCCGATCGCAGGTCCGACGATCGCTTGCAACTCGGTGCAACCGTGTTCGCGGAGCGTTTCGATGGTCCTGGGCAGCACGCCCGCAACGGCGCCCCGCCAACCAGCGTGCGCGGCCGCCACCATACTTACCGAGGGGCTTACCGAGGGACCCCCCATCCCGATGAACAACACCGGCACACAATCGGCGGTCTGAACAGCGACGACCGCTTGGTCGGCTCCGGTCACACAAGCATCGGCCTGCGACGCTGCTCCATCGCCGGGCTCGGCGGCATAGATCACGTCGGCCCCGTGAACTTGGTGAAGCCAGGTCCACGGGTACGAAGACACTTCATTGCGGCTAGCGCCCAGAAGACCAGCCTGATCGGCGATAGCAAAGTCACCGTCGCTGGCATCGGAGAATCGCAAATGGGCGACACGTCCGTCGTTCAGTTGTTGTTCGAAATGCAGCACGTCAGCCTCGAACTCGCCGCGGGCGGGGCTTGGAACATCCCCCGCTGAGATGGGCTACTTGAGAAATGACGGGACGTCGAACTCGTCATCGCCGAGATCGTCGTCATCGTCGCCGGTGTCGAAGATATCGGTGATTGGTGCCACACCGCCTGAGCCGGCTGAACCACCCGATGATGCGGGGCCAGACGAACTCGAGGAACCAGAGCCAGACGACGAAGAAGCGCCCTCGGCACCGGGGGCTTCGTCCCAACGGTCGAACCCAGCAGCGATAACGGTGATGCGAACTTCGTCGCCCATTTCGTCGTCGATCACTGTGCCGAAGATGATGTTGGCGTCAGGGTGAGCAACACCATGGACGACCTCGGCAGCTTCGTTGACTTCGAAGAGTCCAAGGTCGCTGCCACCGGAGATAGTCAACAGGATTCCCCGAGCACCTTCGATAGATGCCTCGAGCAGCGGGCTGGAGATTGCTGCCCGGGCTGCATTGAGCGCCCGGCCTTCACCCGAGGAGTACCCGATACCCATGAGGGCCGAACCGGCATCCTTCATGATCATCTTGACGTCGGCGAAGTCGGTGTTGATAAGGCCAGGCGTCGTGATGAGGTCGGTGATGCCCTGCACACCCTGGAGCAGAATCTCATCCGCCATCTTGAAGGCGTTGAGGACCGAGGTCTTTTCGTTCGAGACCGTAAGCAAGCGATCGTTGGGAATGACGATTTGGGTATCGACCTTCTCCTTGAGCTTTTGGATGCCCTGTTCGGCCTGCACCGACCGGCGACGACCTTCGAAGGTGAAGGGACGGGTGACCACACCAATGGTGAGGGCCCCGAGTCCTTTGGCGACCTCGGCAATAACTGGTGCAGCACCGGTTCCGGTACCGCCACCCTTGCCCGCAGTGATGAACACCATGTCGGCGCCGGTGAGTGCGGCCTCGATGTCTTGCACATGATCTTCGGCAGCCTGGCGACCAATCTCTGGATCGCTACCGGCTCCGAGTCCGCGAGTGAGTTCGCGTCCGATATCGAGCTTGACCTCGGCATCGCTCATAAGCAACGCCTGGGCGTCGGTGTTCACGGCGATGAATTCCACGCCCTTTAGGCCGGCATCGATCATGCGGTTGACAGCGTTAACGCCGCCACCGCCAACACCAACAACCTTGATGACCGCAAGGTAGTTCTGCGGGTTCGACATCTCGGGGACTCCTGAATTCGACATTGGATGAGTTCGCTTGCTGTAGCGACCGGATTGTGGTCGACCTACGTTTGGATCTTGAAAGACGATCTTGAAAGACGATCTTGAAAGACCTTCTTGAAAAGACGTTCTTGGAGCTAAATGTGAGGTTGAGGTTGAGAAACCCTCAACCTCAACTTGACACAAGCTCTGCTGAACCTTTAGACATTTCTAGACCGTAAGAGCCAAGGTTACGAGCAGCCAGCCCTGCGGGTCAACACGGGTGTCTGCGCAACGCGCACGTCAATATGCTTCGCACAGCGCAATTGCACCCTTGTGAGCACCGTTGCGAGCGCAACATATTTGTCGCTGAGGTCCTCGCTATCGCCCATTAGGGCCCTACCGTTATCCACAAGCTCAAGAACAACACCCACCTCAACGTCAACACCGATGGTCTCAACCCATGGAGCAATTTCGCGTGGAAGCGCCGAGGCGACCCGGACGGCGTCGACCGATTCTGGAACGTTTTCGCCCGGCAACGCCGTTGGCGCGGGCACCTGAACCACCGGCAAACCGTTGTCAAGAGCAGCGACTCGTTCGAGGACATGACCGAACCGATCGACCACCGCGTAGGTACCGTTCGTTGACGGAAGATTCGCTACCGCTTGGCGTTCGACGATCTCGATGGTGACCTGTCCTGGCCAGTGACGATGGACCTCAGAGGTAAAGACCCAGGGAAGGCCGGTGACGGCTTCTTTGGCCCGCCGAATGTCGGCATCCATCAGCGGTTCGCCGCGTTGCAATCCCGCGACGGCGAGGACGTCTTGGATATCGGTGCGGTCCGCACCAGAGATTTCAATCTCGTCGAGGTCAAAAAGCGGTGACCGCACGATGATGATTCCGAGCACAACAACGCCGACAATCCCGAGAAGAATCAGTACTCGGCGGAGTCGTCGACGACCGTTCTCTCGTCGGACCTCTTGCCGCCGTCGGTTCATCCGAGGGTCGACCTTTGGGCGGTCGCGCGTCGGCAGTTGGGCAAGAGCGTTCACAGCGGCCCAGTCTCGTGGGTCTAGCTCTCAATTCCACCAAAAACCGCAGAAACAACATCCGCAACTTGTGCAACAGGCAGAAAAAGAGCGTTAGCGCGGCTTTTTGTCGCCCGGAGCGGCCTTCTTGAAACCAACCATGCGGGTCTCGGCATGCAGTTCCACGCCAGCATGGGACCGAACTTCGGCAACGATATGTGCCATCAACGCCACGACATCGGCGGCAAGACCATCGGGGTCAGCCTGAATGAAGTTGGCATGCTTTGTTGAAACCTCGGCGGTACCAATGCGATGGCCCTTCAACCCGGCCGCATCGATGAGACGGCCAGCAGAATCGCCCTCAGGGTTGGTAAATACCGACCCGGCGTTCTGCCCACCAGGCTGGTTCATGAGCCGCCAACGGACGATGTCGGTCATCTGCTTCTTCGATGCAGATTCGTCGCCGGGCGAGAGCTGCAGTCGGGCAGACACCACGACCTCGTGGGCGGCCACATTTGAGCATCGGTAGCCAAGACCCAGCTCATCGGGACCGCTCGTTCGGGTCGAACCGTCGCGAAGGTTGAAGAGGGTCGCTGACACGAGCGACTCGCGCATGTCAGAGCCGTGACCGCCAGCGTTCATCCGAACGGCACCACCGACCGAGCCCGGAACTCCGACGGCCCACTCGAACCCCGATAGACCCGCTGCGCCGCTTTTACGAGCAACGACAGGAAGTTTTGCTCCAGCGCCAGCGATGACTTGGTTGCCCTCGACCACCACCGCGGTGAACCCCTCCCCCAGCTGAATCGCGACGCCAGAAAATCCCTCGTCGGCGACGAGGAGATTCGACCCCAGACCGACCACGAGGAATGGCACCCCAGGAGCGATAGTGGATGCTGCTCGATGGATCTCAGCAAGATCCTCGAGGCTGTCGGCAATCGCCAGCACCGAGGCGTGCCCACCAACGCGGTAGGTCGTGAGTTCGCCAAGCGGGGCGTTCGAACTGACGGCGTCCTCCCCGATGGTCTTCCCAAGTGCCAACGTGACGGCTGCGGCAGCAGCGGACACAACTGGTTCAGGTGCAGCTTCGACCGGTGGCACAACAACAGGATCTTCGAGTTCCTCGAACTCCTCGAACTCCTCGAACTCGTCTTCTGATTCAGTCTCGGGTTCAAGCACTGGGTCGCTCATGGGGAACACCGGGTGAGAAGTTCGTCGGGCAGGTCGGTGAGGTCACCGGCGCCAAGCGTGAGGCACAGATCGCCCTCGACAAGCTCGCCGGCTAGGTAGTCGACGAGTTCGCCGTGATGCGGCATATACGCAAGCCGTCGGTGCGGCCGGGCACCGAGCACCGCATCGGCGATCAGTTTGCCCGACACACCGGGCCGGGGAGTCTCGCCGGCGCTGTAGATATCGGTCACGACTAAAAGGTCAGCACCGTCGAAGGACTCTCCGAAGGTTTCCCAGAGCGATGCTGTGCGGCTATAGCGGTGCGGTTGGAAGACACACACCACCCGATTCCACTTGCCGTCGACCGCAGCCTGCAGCGCCGCCTCAACTTCGCTGGGCAGATGGGCATAGTCATCGATAAAGGTGATCCCGTTAACTTCGCCGCGCATCTCGTAGCGGCGAGCAACGCCGCCGTAACGGGCCATGGCTTTCACACCAGCGCTGAAGTCGGCTCCGAGGAGCAAGCTGGCGACAACCGCCGCTGCAGCGTTTGAGGCGTTGTGCAGTCCCGCCACGGGAAGTTCGATCCGGCCGAGCTTTTGGCCATCGTGCACAACATCGAACCCAATGCCGTCGCGGCCGCCCTGTACATCGACCATGCGGTAGGTGGCGGATTCGTGGAGGCCGTAGCTGACCGCGTCGTGGCGAGCGCCTAGCTCCCTTGCAGCGGGGTCGTCGGCGCAAACGATGATTGGACCATCGGTACCCTCGAAAAACTGAGCGAATGCCTCGAGTAGTTCGTCGAACCCACCGTAGTGCTCGATGTGGTCGGCCTCGATGTTGGTAACGATGGCCATGCCACGCGGCAACTCGAGAAAGGTGCCATCGCTCTCGTCAGCCTCGACGACAAAGGTGTCGCCGTCGGCCCATGCTGCGCCGGTTCCGATCTCGTTAACGTCGCCGCCAATGATGAACGAAGGGTCGAGTTCGGCCGCTCGAAGCACGAGGGCCAACATGCTTGACGTAGTGGTTTTGCCGTGCGTTCCAGCCACCGCAACGGTCATGCGTTGGGCAGCGATTGCGGCCAGCGCCTCTTTGCGTCGGAGTACGCGAAGTCCGTTGGCCCGGGCGGTAGTGAGTTCATTGTTCCGTTCCGGGATCGCCGTCGAAATCATCACGATCGAGGCGTCACCGAGTTGGCTCGGGTCATGGCCAACAAACACCGTGGCTCCCAACGCTTCGAGCCGACTAAGACCCGGCGAGGCCTTGAGGTCGCTTCCGGTGACGGTATGGCCCATCGCAAGTAGCACTTGGCCAATGGCGCTCATGCCGGCGCCACCGACGCCGATGATGTGGATGTTTTGTGGGGTGGTGAGGTCGACCGGCGCAGGAGCAGGTGAGGCGTCAGACACGACGAGGCAGTGCTTTCAGTTGAAGGGAGCGGGCGTGGGAAAGCTTAGACGTGTTGCTCGACCAGATCGGCCAGCCTGTGGGCGGCGTTTGGGCGGGCGACGTCGCCCGATGAGGTTGCCATTTCGGCCAGTCGTTTTGGCGAACTCCGAAGCGCCTCTATTTCGTCGATGAGGCGCGTTGCGGTGAGGTCGGCATCGGGCACCAGCACTGCGGCACCAGCGTTGACGAGAGCCATTGCGTTGGCTGTTTGGTGATCGCCAGGAGCGCCGGGCAGCGGGATGAGCACCGCAGGAATGCCGATGACCGCCAGTTCGGCGACCGAGGTGGCTCCCGATCGGCACAGCACCACATCGGCCGCGGCGTAGAGCGCTGGCATGTCGTTTTCGTATTCGACTTGTTGGTAGAGAAGCGGATCGGACGCATCGCATGGGTTGCGCTGCGACAGTTCAGGAAAGTCGCGGTTCCCAATCACGTGGCGAATAGCGAGATCAGAAGAGCCCCGCCAGTGTTCGACCGCTCCGAGCAGCGCATTGTTGATTCGCAACGCTCCGAGTGATCCGCCAAAGACCGCCAAAACGAAACGGTCATCGGGCAGGTCGAGTTTGGCGCGTGCGGCCGAACGGTGAGCGACTCGGTCGACAGCGAGCACCTCGTCTCGAACCGGGTTTCCGGTCCAGACGGCGCGAGGTAGATCGACACCGTCGAACGACACCCCGCACGCTTTCGCAAACCGTCCAATGACCTTGTTCGCCAAACCGGGTACGGCGTTCTGTTCGGCGACCACGATGGGAACCCGCAGTACGCCGGCCCAAAGCCCGCACGGCACCGAGGCGTAGCCTCCAAGCGAAACAACGACGTCGGGTTTCTCCGAGCGAAGCAGCCGAAACGCCGTGCCGAATGCCCTGAGCAAACCAAGAATCGCACCAGCGTTGTCACGGATGCTCTGCGGCGTGAGCTTGCGTTGGATACCGCGCCCTGGAAGCACCGTGAGTGGGAACCCTGCTTCGGGAACCAATCGGCGTTCGACGCCACGGTCGCTCCCAACAAAGTGCAGGTCATCGGGGGCATAACCCCGCTCCTGCAACTGCTTGGCAATAGCGATACCCGGCAGAACGTGCCCAGCGGTGCCGCCGCCGGTGATAAGGACTCGTGTCACGGTTCTGAGCCTAGATGTCGAGCAAGGGTGATGTTACTCAGGCTTCGCGTGCCACGTTGAGCACAACGCCCACCGCAGCCATCGTAATAACCAGCGACGTGCCGCCCAAGGAAATGAACGGGAGGGTTACGCCGGTGATGGGCAACGCCCCGATGACAGCACCGATGTTCACAAAGGCCTGTGCAACGACCCAGGTGATGACACCCACGACGAGAAGCGAGCCGAAGCGATCGTTGACGCGGGATGCAACCGCAAACCCCGCTACGCCGATGATGCCGAAGGTCATGACCACGAAGGCTGCGCCGACCAAGCCCATCTCCTCGGCAAGAATGGCGAAGATAAAGTCGTTGTGGGCATAGGGAAGGAACCCCCACTTCCCGCGGCTCGCTCCGAGACCGACCCCGGTGATGCCGCCATTGGCAATCGAGACGAGGGATTGCAGGTTCTGGTAGCCGGTGTTTAGCGGGTCGTTCCAAGGATCGAGGAACGCCACGACTCGTGCTCGCCGATAGTTGGTGCTCACCGACGCAATCGTCACGATGATCCCACCCAGGGTTCCCATCGCTGCGAGGTGAAGGTACGAGGCACCCGCAGCGAGCAACATGGCGAACACAACCGCGCCACAGATAATGGCGGTGCCGAGGTCGGGTTCGAGAATTAGCAGCGCCGCCACCGTGCCGAACACGATAAGCACTGGCTTGAGGGTGAGGTTGAGGTCGGTCATTGGGCGATCAGGCCGAGCCAGCAGCGCGGCAACGTAGACGATAAGCGCGAACTTCGCGACCTCAGAAGGCTGCAGACTGAGCGAGCCGACGCCGATCCACCGAGATGACCCGTTGAGGTTTCGTCCAATCCCCGGGATGAGCACCAACACGAGAAGGAAAACCGAGCCGCCAAGGAACGGCGTTGCCACCTTGGCCCACCATCGATAGTTGACCTTGCTCGTCACAAAGAGGCAAACGGTTCCGAGCGCCATCCAGATGAGCTGGCGGCGGAAGAAGAACCACGTACTCCCCTTTTCTTGCAGCGCCGTGACCGAAGAGGCCGACAGCACCATGACGACGCCGATCAGGCAAAGCGCAACGATCGCAGCAAGCAGGAGCAGATAGAGCGGGCTCTTGCGTTGCACCGTGGCGATTGGCCGACGGCGGGTCTGTGGTCGGCGGGTGAGGATCGAGGTCATGAGGTCTCGGGGAGAGTGTTTTCCGGGGAGGTGTGCGGGGATGTATGCGGGGAGGTATCGAGAGAAGACGTGCCGAGAGAGGCGACGCAGGCGATGAAATCATCGCCCCGTTCACCATAGGAGCGGTACCAGTCAAACGACGCGCAAGCGGGAGAAAGCAGCACAACATCTCCAGAAACTGCGACATTCTTTGCGCTAGCCACAGCTTCGGCCATCGAGTTCGCGGCGTGTACCTCTACATCGGGCGCATGACGAGCGAAAGCCTCCTGCACCTCACCCGCCGCATCGCCGATGGCGATCACTGCCCGGAGATGGTCGGCCACTTCGGCGAGCGGTGAGAGGTCGAGGCCTTTGTTCCGTCCGCCGGCCAGGAGCACAATCTGCCCCGATGACTCACTCGAGAAACTCTCGATTGCCGAAAGAGTGGCATGGGGCACTGTGGCCTTGGAGTCGTTGACGTAACGCACACCGTCGATGCTTGCGATGGTCTGGACTCGATGCGGCAGACCGACGAAGGCCTTAGCCGTTGAGCGGATTCCGTCGAGGGTCGCTCCGACCGGCAACACCGATGCGGCGGCCGCTAAGACGTTTTCGATGTCGTGCGGATAGCTACGCCAAAGCTCCTCGACGCGCAGAATCGGCCCGTCGGGGCCGACGAGAACGCCGTCGATCAAGCTGAACGTTGCGTCGGCCAGACGACCAAAGGTAACGACCTTCGGCGCGGCGGCGTGCTCGGCAGATTCCTCGGAGATGCGGGCGTGAAGGTGTTTCATCACGACCGGGTCGTCGGCATTCGCCACCAGCACTCCCCCGCCATTGGCAGGGCTCGTAAAGACTTTGGCTTTGCTGTTTTCGTACACCGACAAGTCGCTATGCACGTCAAGGTGGTCTGGGCCGTAGTTGAGCCACGTGCCGACCGATGGTCCGAAGTCATCTGACTGCGCGAGCCGAAAAGATGACGCCTCGACGATAAACACCTCGTGGCTGGGATCTTCGATGGCTTCGATCAGTGGCACATCGGTATTGCCGCACATCGTGGCGTTGACGCCTGAGGCGACGAGCATCTGCGTGGCCATTGTGCACACCGAGGTCTTGCCGTCGGTGCCGGTGATCGCCACCAGCGGACGGTCATCCCAACGCTGCGCCAGGTCAAACTCGCTGATGACCGCAACATCGTGCTCGGCTGCAAGTGAAAACACCGCGTGGCTTTCGGGGAGACCGGGCGTCGGGTGCAACGAGCTGGCCGCGCTGAGCATCGCCGAGAGTTCGTCGACCGACGGCGCTTCGTGGATGTCAATACCGAGCCCAGCACAAACTTCGCGAGAGATCGGGCTCGGACGATCGTCGGCGGCCAACACGCCGATTCCTCGGGAATGGAGCGCCCGTACGACGGCGAGTCCGGTGATTCCCAGACCAAAAACAAGAACGGTCTCGGAAGACCCCGAAAAATCGCTGCTAACGCCACTCATAGGGCCTCGCGAGTCCAGTCCCAGTAGAACAGGCCGACACCAAAGGCAACACACATGCCGTGAAGCAACCAGAACCGGATAATCACTCGAGTCTCCGGCCAGCCGCCAAGCTCAAAATGGTGATGGATTGGCGCCATACGAAAAAACCGTTTCCCGGTGAGCTGGAAACGCCCGACCTGGAGAACAACCGAGACCGTCTCGACCACGAACAAGGCGCCGATGATCGGCAGCAACAGGTGCGTGTTGGTGGCCAAAGCCAGTGCGGCGAGGCCGACACCCATAGCGAGCGAACCGGTATCGCCCATAAAGATCTGCGCGGGCGCGGCATTCCACCACAAGAATCCAATCAGGGCTCCCACCATCGCAGCGCTCACCACGGCAAGATCGAGCGCATGGGTGACGGCGTAGTACGACTCACCGTCGGCCGCGGTGAGATCCTTGTTACTGAACTGCCAGAACGCGATGATCACGTAGGCACCAAACGACAGAATGCCCGAGCCCGCAGCGAGGCCGTCGAGACCGTCGGTCAGGTTCACCGCATTACTCATTGCCACGATCACGAGCACCGCCCAAGCGACCCAGAGCCAGCGACCAAGATCGAGTCCAATGTTCTGCCACGTGAGAAACGAGATCTCGGTACGTACTGAGGTGAACTGCGTCATGAGCACGGCGAAACCAATGGCCACCGTGAGCAAGCCAATCATCTTGGCCCGCTTGTTGAGACCGAGGTTGCGTTCGCGCACCACCTTGATCCAATCGTCCATAAGGCCAACGAGTCCGCCGCCAATGATGGCGCCCATTACAAGGAGTCCGGTGCGGGTATAGATACCGCCGTAGAAGTCGGACACCACGTATCCAAAGGTGGCGCTCGCCACGATGGCCACACCACCCATCGTGGGGGTGCCTGCCTTCGTCGCGTGACCTTCAGGACCATCGTCGCGAATGGGTTGGCCGATACGGTTCCGCACCAGCACTTCGATGACGAGCTTGGTTCCAAAGAGCGACACCACGAGCGCCATCCCAGCGGCAAGAAGCATCCGGATCATGCAGTGAAGCCCATCTCGGAAAGGAATTCGCGGGCAACCTGGCGATCGTCAAACGGAAAGACGTCGGAGCCGATGGTTTGCGTGGACTCGTGACCCTTGCCGGCCACCAGCACAACATCGCCAGGCTGGGCCTCGCGCAACGCCGCTTCGATTGCCGAGCGACGGTCGGTTTCGCGCAACCACACCGACGCCCCATCGGGAACGCCTTGTTCGATTTCGTCGAGGATCGTTTCCGGATCTTCCGATCGCGGATTGTCTGAGGTCAGGACCACAAGGTCGGCGTTTTCGTATGCCACGGCACCCATCATGGGCCGTTTTGAACGGTCGCGGTCACCACCGGCGCCAAACACCACAATCACTCGCCCTGCCGCAACCGCCTTCGCAGCGCGCAAGGCTCCGCGAAGACTGTCTGGGGTATGCGAGTAGTCGACGATAACGCCGAACTCCTGACCGCTTTCGACCGGCTCAAACCGACCGGCGACCGGTTGCAGATCGGTGAGGCCTCTGGCAATAACCGATGCTTCGATACCGACGGCGCTGGCCGCCTCAGCCGCAAGAAGTGCGTTGGC
>CALGZB010000283.1 GCA_937934655.1 uncultured Acidimicrobiales bacterium
AGCCCATGTGCAGAACGCCTGAGCCTCATGCCAGCTCACATACGACATAGGCAGGTGCTCGTCGGCGCCAACCTCGTGCCACTCGGCAAACACGCGGTGCTGCCAGTCGCCCGTTGCGCCAGCTTCAGACTGCCGCCAATATGCGGGGTGCTCGGCGGACTTCTCGGTGCGCCAGGTCCAGCCCTCGGACATCCACAGCTTCTGATTCTGATACCCGCCGTCGTTCACGAATTCCTGGAAGTCACCCATCGACACCACGGTCTTGGCCATATCGAAGGGTTCTACGTGAACCGGGTGCGCCCACTTTTCGTTGTCTTGGACAAACGGTTGGTGCGCCGAAGCACCGAAGAGAAGGCGACCGCCGGCGACATGAGCATCGCCAAACGCCGAGGGGTCGTGCGACACGGCTGGAATTCTTGGTTCGATGAACGGAGCTGCCAGCTCGAGGGTTTGGCGGGTGTAGGTGAGCGCTTCGACATGGGCGTCGTGATGGGCGACCACATAGGTGGCGAAGTGCGCGGTGGTGTCGATACCTCGGTCGTCGAGCACGAGCGCCGAGATAGTGTCGCCTACCCGCTGCACGTAGTCGCGAGAGCGGGCGGCCGATGGAAAGTCGAGTTCCCAGCGGGACCGATGCGAGACTTTGGCTGAGTCGTAGAGCGCGTCGACATCGGAGATCATGTCGGGTAGTTGGTGGAGTTCGCGACACACCATCAGTTCGGCGAACCAGGCCACGTGTGCCAACTCCCACAATGGCGGATTCAGAATCGGCAGGTAAGGGCCTACCCAACGCGGGTCGTCGGTAAGGCTCTCGCCGAAGTCGGCGACAGCACCCAACACCCGCGAGGTGGCGTCGTCGACCCATCCGGCGATGCGTTCAGGAGGTGCCCACTGCAACAAGTCCACAGCGTCACCGTACCGGCATTGCCGAGCTTAGAAGGAACGGTACCGAGTTGGCCGAAGGTAGCTATCGGCCGACGGGTAGGCTGCGGTCATGTCTTCATCGGCAACGCCTTCATCAGATTCCACGCCGCGACTCACTCAGTTCAGTCACGGCGCTGGTTGAGGCTGCAAGCTCCCCCCGGGGGAGTTGGCGCACGTGGTGCGCCGTTTGAATCCTGGCCAAAGTGACAACCTGCTCGTCGGCACCGAAACCGGTGACGATGCTGCGGTCTGGAAGCTCGATGACAACCGCGCCATCGTTTCGACCGCCGACTTCATTACCCCGGTCGTTGACGATGCTCGCTCATGGGGACGGGTTGCCGCCGCCAACAGCGTTTCCGATGTGTATGCCATGGGCGGCCGCCCGCTGTTTGCCCTGAACCTGGTTGGTTGGAACACCGACGAACTCTCCACCGAACTTCTGGGCGAGGTGCTTGCTGGTGGCAATGACATCGCCGAAGCAGGCGGGTTCATCGTGGTCGGTGGCCACACCATCGACGACCCCGAACCCAAGTACGGCATGTCCGTTACCGGCGAAGTGCACCCCGACAAGATGATGACCAATGCTGGTCTTAAGCCCGGCCAGTCACTCATCATCACGAAGCCGCTGGGCATCGGAATCATCACCACCGCAATCAAGAACGATGAGGCTTCCGACGATATTGCTGCTGCGGCAATCGCCTCAATGACCTTCCTCAACGACAAGGCCTCGGTTCTTGCTGTGGCCGCGGGAGCTACCGGCTGTACTGATGTCATTGGCTTCGGGCTCCTCGGCCATCTCGGCCGTATGTCGCAGGAATCGGGGGTCGATTCAACCTTGATGGTTGAAGCAATGCCGTTCTTGCCAGGGGCGAAGGATCTGGCTGCGGCTGGAATCATCCCAGGCGGAACGCACCGAAACCTGGGCTGGATCGACAAGCAGGTCGATGCTGGTAGCCATGACGAAACCACCAAGCTGTTATTCGCCGATGCGCAGACATCGGGTGGGCTCATCTTCGGTGTCGACCCGGCAGAAGCAGACGGCGTGATTGCCGACCTGCTGGCATCCGGTCACACCGCCGCAGTCGTCGGCACGACAACTGCAGGCGCGGGGACCATCAGCCTTCGTTAGGTCGGGGTAGGGGAGCTGTCATATGTCGGGTGAAATGGACCTCGCGAAGATGCTTGCAACGCTCAAGGTGCTGCGGCGCCCGGGGTCGTTCACGATGGTGTCGGTTCCCGAACCGGTACCGCTCGGTGACGGCATCGAGATGGTGCTCAACGAGTCCGAGGGCGTCACCGTTGTCGCCACGCGGGCCGAGGCGGACCGCCGAGGTTGGCCCATCGATTTCGAAGCCGCCTGGCTCACTATTGAGGTGCACAGTTCACTTGAGGCGGTAGGCCTCACTCGTGCGCTGTCGGCTGCCTTGGGCGATGCCGGGATCTCGTGCAACGTGGTTGCCGGGTTCTTCCATGACCACTTGCTCGTGCCGTTTGACCGGGCCGACGAGGCAGTAGCCGCTCTCGAGGCGCTGCGCGCGACCGTCTAACTTCCTCGGGCGGCGATAGACGGCGTGAAAACCGTCTCAGAGGCTCCGCTGATACATCGCGTGGTGAGAACGCTATTCTCCGTAGTTGTGTTCTGGTGGATTTACCGAGTGGTACCCACCTCTTTTGGAAGGGAACCCATAATGAAAAACCTCACCCGCGTGCTAGCGCTCCTGCTGGCATTTACGTTCATTGCCGCAGCTTGTGGCTCTGACGCAACCGAAACCTCCGGAAGCTCCGGCGACGCCGACAGCTCCGACGCCGCCAGTGGCGACTTTCTCGTAGACCTTGAAGGTCGCGAGATCACCGTTGCTGTTGAGAACGCGTACCTGCCGTTCAACTACATCGATGCCGCCACCGGCGAAGCCGCTGGCTGGGACTACGCAGCACTTGCTGACATCTGCGACCGCCTCAACTGTGTTCCCAAGTACGAGACCTTCGACTGGGACCCAATGATCCAGGCTGTTGCCGACGGTCAGTTCGACGTTGCCGCTGACGGCATCACCATCACCGAAGAGCGCGCCGAAATCGTTGCGTTCTCCGATGGTTACATCAACATCGATCAGCGCATCCTCGTGTCGACCGACAACGGCGACATCACCGACAGTGCGTCGCTCGTCGCTTCCGACTGCAAGGTCGCCACTCAGGGTGGAACCACCAACGCAGCAACCGCTGAAGAGCTTGTCGGAACCGACCGCTTGGTTCTCGTCGACGAATTCGCCTTCGCAATTCAGGCCGTTATCTCCGGCGATGCTTGCGCAACGATCATCGATGAGACCGCTGGCCAGGGCTACATCGGCGAGAACGCCGACTCCATCCAGCTCGTAGGCGAGTCGCTTTCCGCTGACGAACTTGGCTTCATCTTCCCGCTCGGCTCGGACTTGGTTGATCCGTTCAACCAGGCCATTGCAGCGATGAAGGCTGACGGCACGATGGACAAGCTGGGCGAAGAGTACTTCTCCGGCGCATTCACCATCACCTACGACGACATCGAATAATTTCGACAATCACTTGGACCATCACTTCGGACTCGCTCAACCGTTTGCGCTGCTAGTGCGAGTGGGTTGGGCAAGATTTCGTGTGGTTTGATTGCGGGGCGTCAACTTCGGTTGGCGCCCCGTCTTTCGTTTTTGAGGAACTGAAATGTTCACGCAATCAGGGTTAGTGCCTTAGTGGCTGGCGGTCCGAGTCTTCAGTCAGCCGGTAAGTACCGTGGCGAGGATTCTCTCCTCCCGTACACAAAGATTCGCAACGAGTCCGAGCCTCCCTGGAAGAACCAGCCGTATTGGGCCTACATCGTTGGCCTCGTGATCCTCGCGATGGGAATCAAGGTCTTCGTCGATGTCGACTACGAACTTGCCCGAAAGAACATCTTCCCCGGTATTTGGCTCACTATTCGAGCCACGATCATCGCCTTTGGTCTAGCGCTGCTGATCAGTCTCATCGTTGGGCTCGGGCAAATTTCGAAAAACGTTGTGGCGAAAAACCTCTCCCGGGCGTACATCGAGATCGTCCGCGGGATTCCGGTACTTCCACTGATCTTCGTGCTGGCGCTGGTCATCATTCCCGACATCTCCGAAGCGGCCGGTGCGCCAAACTCGGTACCTACCGACCTCCGGGCCATCCTGGCCCTGGCGATGATCTACGGCGCATACATGGCCGAGATCATCCGCGGTGGCGTGCAGTCGATTCCCCGTGGGCAGATGGAGGCGGGCAGAGCCCTAGGGCTGAGTTCGAGAGCCACCATGCGGTCGGTCATCTTTCCTCAAGCTGCTCGGGCCATCATTCCGCCGATGGCCAACGACTTCATCGCCATCCTCAAGGACACGTCGCTGTTGTCGATCCTCGGCGTTCTCGAGATCACTCGCCGAGCCCGGCAATACAGCGCCTCATCGTTCAAGTTTCCCGAAGCGTTCTTCACCATGACCTTCGTCTATCTGACCTTGGTGATCGGCCTGTCGATCCTGCTGTCGATGTTTGAACGACGATTCAACCGGGACCGGGTGGGGGAGCGATGAGCCCGATGATCGAACTCCGCAACGTTCGCAAGACATTCAACAAGACGATCCACGCAGTAGCTGGGGTTGACCTCGAGGTCGCCGAAGGCGAAGTTGTGGTGATTGTTGGCCCTAGTGGTTCGGGCAAGTCCACGGTGCTTCGTTGTATCAACCTTCTCGAAGTGCCGACGTCGGGCGATGTGATCGTCGACGGTCGCAGCCTCATGGATGCCAGCACCGACCTCGATGAAGCCCGTGCCGAGATGGGCATGGTGTTTCAGGGATTCAACCTGTTCCCGCACCTCACGGTGCTCGACAACATCACGCTCGCTCAGAAGAAGGTCCGTGGCCGCGACACTGCCGAGGCCGAACGGGTAGCGCACGAGCAACTAGCCCGGGTAGGAATCCCCGAGAAGGCCGACTCGTACCCTCGCCAGCTTTCGGGCGGACAGCAACAGCGGGTTGCTATCGCTCGCTCTCTGGCAATGAACCCCAAGATCATGTTGTTCGATGAGCCAACGTCGGCGCTCGACCCCGAGATGATCAAAGAAGTACTCGACGTCATCGTCGAGCTGGCAGCAACCGGTATGACCATGGTGGTTGTGACCCACGAGATGGGTTTCGCCCGGGCCGCCGCAGACCGTGTGGTGTTCATCGATGAAGGGCTTATCGTCGAGACGGGCCCACCCGAAGACGTATTCACGAACCCGCAGTCCGACCGCACCAAAGCCTTCTTCGACAAGATCCTCGCGTACTAATTGGCGTTCCCCGGCCACGCAGGCCGCTGGTCTCGGGCTCCAGGCTGGCGCCCCCGTAGCGAAAAGTAAGAACGCAGGGTCAGACCCCGCGTTCTTACTTTTTGGAAGTGACCGAAGGGGCCCGGTTGGTTAGGTTGCGTCGAAGAGATCAGGAACGAACCGGGGGAACGGGTGTCGGATAATTCAGGCGAGAGTGCTGGAGTAGCAGTGGTTACTGGTGGGGCAGGCGCTATTGGGGCTGCGGTTTGTGCCCAGCTGGCCGATGTCGGCCACACCGTAGTGGTGGTCGACCTCGATGCCGCCAATGCACGGGGGGTGGCCTCAGACCTTCCCGGCGACAGCCATGTTGGCATTGGCCTCGACGTCTCGGACACCGACCGAGTGAAGTCCGAACTCGCTGCGGTCGAAGACGAGCTTGGTCCCGTCGAGGTGCTCGTGAACGTGGCCGGCTGGGACCGATTCGTAGCGTTTGTCGACTCCACTCCGGAGTTCTGGGACCAGATCATCGACGTCAACTACCGCGGCACGCTCAACACGGTTCATGCGATTCTTCCGGGCATGATCGAGCGCGAGCGTGGCCGGATCGTGTCGGTTGCATCCGACGCCGCTCGGGTCGGATCATCACTGGAGTCGATCTATGCCGGTGCCAAGGGCGCCGTCATCTCGTTCTCGAAGAGCATTGCTCGCGAGGTCGCCAAACACGGCATAACCGTGAATGTGGTGTGTCCCGGCCCAACCGATACTCCGCTTATCCGGGGCATGGCCGACGACCTTGGCTCGGGCGAACGGTTCCTCGAAGCGCTGACTCGGGCTATCCCCATGCGTCGCTTGGCAACCCCCGAAGACGTCGCTCCAGCCATCGTGTTTCTCGCCTCGCCCGGAGCGGCATTCATCACCGGTCAAACTCTTTCGGTGAGCGGCGGGCTCACCATGGCGTAGCTGGCGCCGCCGTGCTCACCCAGCCCTTCTCATTCTCAGCTTTTCCCTTCAGAACCAGAACTAGGAAACAGGAGCTACACCCATGCATTTCGACATGATGGTTGGACCACTGCGATGGTCCGACTCAGCCAGCATCGCCAAGAACGCTGAAGCCGCTGGGCTCTCTGGCATCACTTATACCGACACCGGTCAGACTCCGTGGATGAGCATTGCGGCGGCGGCAACCGCAGCCCCGTCGCTCACGTACTCCACCGGAATCGCCGTCGCGTTTTCGATGAGTCCAATGGTGGCGGCCAGCATTGGTTGGGAGCTTGCCGACAACACCGGCGGAAACTTCCGATTGGGTTTGGGTAGTCAGGTGAAGGCCCACATCGAGCGACGCTACGGCATGGAGTTCGACCCGCCTGGGCCTCGTATGCGCGACTATCTCCTGGCGGTGCGAAACGCGCTCGCTGCGTTCCGAGGCGACGAGAAACTCGGGCACGACGGTCCGTACTACAAGATGTCGTTGCTTCCGGGGCAGTGGCGTCCGGCCAAGCACGAGCACGGCGACATCAAGCTCGACGTGTCGGCGGTTGGCCCGTACATGACCAAGATGGCCGGTGAGGTGGCCGACGGCATCCACGTGCACCCACTTCATTCGCTGAACTACATCGAGAACCGATTGCTCCCGGCGGTCGCTGAAGGAGCGGCAAAGGCAGGGCGAGATCCTTCCGACGTCGATTTGCTGATTCCGGTGTTCATCGCTCCTGGTGATACTCCTGAAGACCGTGAGCACTTGGTGAAACGAGCTCGTACCCAGATCGCCTTTTATGGATCCACCAAGAACTACGCGTTCCAGTTCGATGACCTCGGCTTTGATGGAACGTCGGCCAAACTCAACGAGCGGCTGAAGGCCGGAGATCTCGATGGTATGGCTGCAACCATTACCGACGAGATGCTCGACGCATTCGCTGTGGTCGGTGCGTGGGACGACATCGCCGACACTGTCATCGAACGATATGCCGGTCAGGCCGAGCGGATCATCAGTTACCTGACCCTCGACGACATCAACCGGAACCCCGAGAACATGGGCCGCTGGGGAGAGATCGCAGCAGCGGTGAAGGCGGGGTAAGGCCTGGCGGGCGGTAGCTATACCGGAAGGCTGGGGTGCTTCTTGTCGATGAGCTTGGCGAGCTTTCGCATGCCAAGGGAGAACCCGGCGGCGCTCAGCTTGTTGATGACAGGCGCAAGGAGCTCGGGGGCATAAGGCACGGTGACCCGCTCAAACCAGGCAACCTGTGAGCCGTTGGTGGTGGGCGAAACCGTAAAGCCGGCCACGCCCTCGAGCACGGGCCCGAGTTTGTCGACCTCGCACGTGCCCATGCTGGTTGCTTCGTCCCACTCGATAACCGAGATCCGCATATGGTCGACCAACGTGAGCGGCCCGTAGCCGGTGTAGCCGGTGAAGGTGCCACCCACGGTTTGCGCGTCACCCTCGTCGATTTCCATGCGGGTGGCGGGGATCCAGTTGGCGTGACTGGGCCAGTCGATCATCTCGTCCCACACGGTTCGTGGTGGTGCTGCGAATTCGTGGACCACAGTGAAATCGATTGATGCCATAACACACGATATTACCGGGGCCGGGTCTCGGAACGGCCTAGTGAGACCTATCTCACCCGGTAACCTTTGACCGACTATTCGTCCTCTGTATCGACTGAACCGCCCTGGCGACGTTCGAGCATCGCCCGAAGTGGCGCTTGGAGCGCTGCGATTTGTTCGCTGGACTCGGCCAACCGGTCGACGCTGGTTTCGATCTTGTCGAGTTCGGCCAGCATCGTTTCGAGCTGGGCTCGCTGCTCGATCAAGACTTTTTGAATTTCAGCGATTTGGGTCTTTGGAGGACCGAACGCGTCGGCGAGGTCGATCATCGCCTGAAGCTGCTCACCCGGAAGCACCATTCGGGAAACGCCCTCGACGAGCGCTCGGCGCTGGGCCGGCGGCATCGTTGATTTCGTGATGAGTTCCTGAACCTGCTGACTTGCAGCGCGAGCGGTTCGAAGGAGTTCTAGCGGATCGAGTGGTTTTGCCATGGAGGAGAAGTTGCCGGCTCAGTTTGGTTGGGAAGTCGTCTCGTGAAGCTTTGAGTCGATGATGCCAGGAGTTTCAGCTGACGGTGTGCGCAGGTCGATGATTCTGTCGCTGTTCGAGCTATCGGGTTCTTTGATTCGCAAGGTGTCAGACCGGTCGATGACCTTCCGGCCCTTCGGTACCGAAACCTTCGGCGATGGCGCACCGGGCTTGGTGACCGCTGGTGCGGAGGGGGCGAGTACGCCTGGGCGGTCGTCTTTACTTGCATACTGATGCACGTATGTTTGGTCGGAGAGTTCGGCGATGGCGAACATCAACTCGTCGGTGAACCGTCGAATGACCCGGGGGTCGTCGGGGCTGCCGAAGTCTGACACCGCCATTGGTTCACCGAACCGAATGGTGCATGGCTTGTTGATGTGCATCATCACGCCGGTGGGCGGCTGAATAGCAAGGGTGCCGATATGGCCGACGGGTACGACTGGTACGTCGCATCTCGCTGCCAGGCGGGCGACGCCCGTCCGGCCCTTGTGGAGGTACTCGCTTCGAGACCGGGTGCCCTCGGGGTAAATAAGGAAGAGGTGTTCTGCATCGAGCACCGTGGCCGCGGTATCGAGGGCCGCTTGCGCTGCTTCGCCTCCACCCCGGTCGACGGGAATCATGCCTAAGGCTGGAAACAGGTGTTTGGTCTTCCAGTCATCCATGTATTCGCCCTTGCCGATGGCCCACATTCTTCGGGGGAGGGCAGACGGTACGAACATCGAGTCACAGAACGAGAGATGGTTGGGAGCGATGATTGCTCCGCCATGGTGAGGCACGTTGTCCCTGCCGGTGACCTCGACGTCCCAGAGCAGATCAAGGGTGCGCCGGAGCGCGGACATGATGATCTTGCTGAGCATGTCGGAGCCGGGGATGTCAGGAGCAGGCTCGAAGTGAAAGTCGCCTCCGAGCCCCATCAGCGGAGGACCCGACGTAGTGGCTTTCCGGTGGCGGACACGGGAAGTTCGTCGACCAGTCGGTACTCGCTGGGCCATTTGTAGCGACTGAGGTTTGCTCGACAATGTTCTTCGAGTTCCTCGACGGTTGCCTCGCCCGAGATATGGGCAACGACCGCTTCGCCAGTGCGGGCATGAGGAGTGCCGACCACAATGGCGCCCTGCACCTTGGGGTGCGACAGGAGGATGGACTCCACCTCTGATGGATACACGTTGAACCCGGAGACGATGATGATGTCTTTGATCCGGTCGACGAGGTAGAGGTACCCGTCGGCATCGAAGACGCCGACGTCGCCAGTCCAGAACCAGCCGTCCTCGGTGAGCACGGTGGATGTGAGCTCGGGGTCATCGAGGTACCCCTTGAACACTCCTGGGCTTCGGATCACGATTTCTCCAGCATCGCCCGGTTCGACGGCCGTGCCGTCGTCCTCGACGAGGATCACCTCAACCCCAGGAACCGGGTGGCCGACCGAACCAGGTTTGGTCTTGATGCCCCGACTCCAGGTGACGATGGGCGAGGTTTCGGTGAGTCCGTAGCCTTCGGCGAGTTCGGCGCCGAATCGTTCTTGAAATGCCGCAAAGAGGGTCCCCGGTAACTCTGCAGCACCCGAAGCCAATTGCCGCACGTTCGCAAAGGTGTCGGCTGGAGCGTCGGACTCGACGAATGCCTGCCACACGCGTGGGACGCCGCTGATGGTTGTGACCTTCTGCTCGCCGATGAGGCGAAGGCTTTCGTCGACGCTGAACTCGGCTTCGAGTACCACGGTGCCGCCGACGCGCAGGGTGGTGAGGAGAATGACGTTGAGGCCGAAGATGTGGGTGAGCGGCAGGATGCAGAGCGCCACGTCGTCACTAGTGAGGCCGACGGCCTCGTTCTCGCTGAGGAGCGATTGCACCCAGTTGAGGTTGCCGTGGCTGAGCATTGCCACCTTGGCGTCGCCCGAGACGCCGCTGGTGAGAAGGAGGAACGCGAGGTCATCGAGGTCGCCGTCGTAGACCGGACTCAGAACTTCGGAGGCCCGGTTTTCGGAGTAGGGGCCCGATTCGAGCTCGGCGACCATTGCGAAGTCGGCCCCGACAACGTGTTCGGAGTGTTCCGTCACCCATGCAGCGGTGGCAGCCATGAGGACGAGTTGGGGGTCGATGGCCGCTGCTTTGCGTTGCACTTCGGGGAGAGGGTTGCGGGACCGGATAGGTGCCACATGAGCGCCGATTCCTAGAACCGCAATTGTGGCAAGAACGAACTCGATCTCGTTTTCTCCGATGACGAGAACCCGGTCGCCTGCACCGATCCCTCGTGCTCTGAGCGCAGTCCGAAGTGCGCTGGCTCGTTGTTGCAGCTCACCGTAGGTGACCGATTCGCCTTCGCCGACGAGCGCAATATCGCTTGCCGGGTGATTCTCGATGACCTGTGCGATGTTCACGTTCGGAGTAGCTCCTGGAGCTCGGTCTGTATGAGTGCCGTAGCGGTGGTTACTGCAAGGTAACCGGTAAATGTGGCGTCTGTCACATTACGGGCGCGATAGTAACGGTCCGACGACCCAAACTGGCATACGTTGACAAATGTCTGTCGCTGCCATAATGTTATCCACATGCGAAGACATGCTGCAATCTTCGATCTTGACCGGACCCTCATCGCTGGTTCCTCCGCGCCGATCTTCCAGAAACACCTGGCGAAAGCGGGGCTAGGAGGCGGGCACGATATTCCTTTCTCCGACTTCCTGGCGTCGTACTACGAGCGATTCGGAGAGAATTGGTTCATGATGCAGCCGGCCCGATTGGCAAGCAAGGCGTCGGCCGGGTGGTCCATCGCTGACGTCCAGACTGCCTGCACTGCTGCGGCAGCCGAGGTCATCGAGGCACTACAGCCGTTCGCACTGCAGATCATCGAGGAACACCGCTCAGCCGGCGCCAAGCTGGTCCTCGCCACCACGAGTCCTGAGCCGTTCGTTCGACCCCTTGCCGAGGCCCTCGACTTCGACGATGTCGTTTCGACCCGCTGGAAAGACGATGGCGAGCGCTACACGGGCGAGATGGACGGCCCATTCGTTTGGGGTCGCGCAAAAGCCGATGCGGTTGGCGATTGGGCGCTGCACAACGACGTGAAACTCAAGCGCTGCACGGCCTACTCCGACAGCTACTTCGACGCACCACTTCTTGATGCCGTTGGCACTGGCGTGGCAGTAAACCCTGACGCTCAGCTCGCAGCCACTGCCCGACTTAATGGTTGGGAAGTGCGGCACTTCGATGTTTCCGAAGGTGTGGTGAAGATTGCCGGACGCGAAATTCAGCACTGGGCCCGACCGATTATGCGGCCCGGAATCGTTGCCCCGAACGCCGACATCACCATCGAGGGAACCGACCACATTCCTAGCGATGGCCCGGCACTCATCGTCTTTAACCATCGCAGCTATTTCGACCCGACGGTCATGGGCCTGGTGATGGCCAAAGCTGGTCGATCGGTCCGCGGTCTTGGCAAGAAGGAAGTCTTCGATGTGCCAATCGTCGGCGCATTTGCGAAGGCGATCGGTGGTGTTCGGGTCGAACGAGCATCGGGATCCGATGAACCGCTCGAACGCGCGGCAGTTGCACTCCAAGGCGGCGAGTGCGTGATGATGGCTCCCGAGGGCACGATTCCTCGCGGCCCCGCCTTCTTCGATACCGAACTCCAAGGACGTTGGGGTGCGGCGAAGCTTGCTGCGCAAACCGGTGTGCCTGTCGTCCCCGTTGGTCTTTGGGGAACCGAGAAGGTCTGGCCTCGAAGCTCGCGCACGCCACGGCTGTCCATCGTCGATCGGCCGATAGTTACTGCGAACGTCGGCGAAGCTTTCACCGTCTCGTCCTCGGACCCCGATAAGGGAACCCGACAGATTCTCGACGCCATTATGGCGCTCCTGCCCGACGAGGCCCGGGTGCGTCGAACCCCAACTGCCGATGAACTTCGCCGCACCTACCCGCCCGGCTATAAAGGCGACCCGTCCGCCGAAGCCAACCGCCGGCCCGGCACCGACACCTAAATCCCTCTCCCGAAAACCCTGTTCCGAAAACCCTGTCCGAATCACCCTCTGTACCGAACTACCCTGAGAGAAGAACAACGAATGGCTGGCCAAGAACGCAGCGTTGACGTCGCCGAACGGATGTCCGATCACGAAGCGTTGATGTGGAACATCGAGAAGGATCCGTGGCTCAACCCCAGCGGCGCCTCGCTTACCCTGCTCGACCGGGCAATCGACATGGATGTCTTTGTCCGGCAGGTCCGGTTCGGCGCCTCCAAGATGCCGCGGCTCTACCAGCGGGTCGTGCCCGGCTTTGGGCGGGTCTCAACGCCGGCGTGGCTTCCCGACCCAGAGTTCGACCTCGACTACCACATTCGCGAAGTGCGGCTCGCTGCGCCGGGCTCACAACGACAGCTCTTCGACCTTGCCGCCCAGCTGTATTCGGAGCCGCTCGACCGCACGCGGCCCCTCTGGCGGTTCGTCGTGATCGACGGGCTTGCGGGAGGCAAGGGTGCGATCTGGTCGATCTTTCACCACGCAATCGCTGACGGCATTGGCCAAATCCGTATGGCCGAGATGTACCAGCAGATAAGCCGGGACGAAGCGCCACGACCCGAGGTCGACCTCGAGGCGATCATCGAGAAAGCGGTGGAGAAATCCAACGCAAAAGAGCTCGGTGCCGACATGAGTAGCAGCCTGGTCCAGACGGCGCGACGCAGCTTCGAACATGTCGCTCGTCGAAACTTGGGAATCGCGAAACGAGCCGTCGGCCAAGCGGCCATTCTTCCCGCCGACCCACAACGGGCTGTCGAACTCGCCACGGGAGCAGTCGATACGGCGCGGGCCACCCTCGAACAGCTCAACGGCTCGGACAATGAAGTCGCTGGCGGGTCCATCCTCTGGAAAGAGCGCTCTCGGCACCGTCACCTCGAGTATGTGTCGGTCTCTCTCGACGATCTCAAAGCATCGGCGAAGGTCCTTGGGGGCAGCGTGAACGATGCGCTCATCGCGGTGCTTGCCGAAAGTGCGGTTCGCTACCATGCCGAGCGCAAGGTCGAGGTCGACGCATTCAATACAAGCTTTGTGGTCTCGACCCGATCCGATAACGACATGGGCGGCAACTCGTTCACGCCCGTGCCGGTGCAAGTAAGCGGCCAACCGCTGTCGTTCGCTGAACGAATGGCGGGAGTGCAGGCGGTAGCTGCCGCGGCGAAGGAACGCGTGAGCCAAGGCGGCTCTATCGGGGCACTTTCCGGACTCGCCAATATGTTCCCGACGTCGGTGGTCACTCGAGCCGCCCGCGGAAAGGCCGCCAAGATGGACTTCGCCACCTCCAACCTGCGCGGCGCGCCGTTCAAGCTGTATTGCGCTGGTGGGCTGGTGCAAGCCACCGTGGCGATGGGCCCGCTGGCCGGCACGCCAATGAATGCCACGGCGATGTCGTATGACGGCGCCTTCGACGTTGGACTGTTTATCGACCCGGTAGCCATCGAGGACCCAGCGGGTCTTCGCGATCATGTTGCCGAAGCGTTCGCCGACTTCATCGCAGTGGGTCAGCAGTTGGAAGAGCCCGTCACGAAACCGAAACCGAAGGCGAAGTCGAAGAAGAAGAAGTCGAAGCCCAAGAAGGCTTCGTCGTCAGCCAAGACGCAGAAACCCAGCAAGTCTTAGAGGCGAAGCTCGGCGCCGATTGTGCGTTGCGACTCACGCCAGTTTGCCGGATAGGGATACCAGCCCCGAAGGTAAAGGGGCGAGCGGAACTTGCTCCAGCTGTCTCGTGGTTGCGCAAGTCGGTCGGCAATAACGAACGCAGCTGAGGCGTTGACCCCAAGTCCACAGTGGCTCCCGAAGACCTCAACGTTTTCGCTGATGGGTCCCTTTGATTCGAGGCATGCCCGCCAATGAACAATGCCGTCGGTACGTGAGTAAATCGACGTGGTCGGAACCGGCGGGGAGCTGCGCTGGTCGTTGAGCATGTTGCTGTACGTCCCCGGTTCGTGGAGATGTTGCAGCGAATCCCAGAGACCAGAGACAGCACTATCGTCGCCGTCAGACATCCGGATTGGACTGCCCAGGGTGATGACTTGGCGGACCGATTCGGGATGCAGCCGAGCAATCTCCCGGGCGAAAATCCCGCCGAGACTCCAGCCAACGATGCTGAACGGTTCGTCTCGGTGGTTGAGGATATGTTGCACGCGATCTTCAAGACCGTTGACGATCTTTGCGGTTGGTCCGAGATTGGCGCCCAGACGCCACCCGTAGGTTCGGTAGCCGAGCCGTCGGAGCAGCTGACGGAGTGCTCTGGTCGAGCGATCGCCTGCGGTAAAGCCTGGAAGAACCAACACCGAATGGCCGTCGCCGCTTGGAAGCCGTTCGAGGAGGGGGAGAAGAAGGCGCCAGCTTGCGTATTCGAACGCGACGCGCGATTCAAGGCCAGTGAGCCAGAACGGCGGGGCAGGCATAGGACGAAGGGCTGGCTCGCCGCCACGATCGATGGTTGGTGGAGCGGGGCTCATGACGTGATTTCGCCTTCTGACAGTTCGACGTTGAAGGGCAGGTCAACCCCGGCCGCCTCAGCAAGGATATTGATCTCCTCAAGGATCAACTCCATCAGGTACCAGAGGTCGGGGACAAGTTCTCGGCATGAAACGAGGCCAAAGTCGAGGACGTCGACGTAACTCTGCACCGTGATATTGACGCCCTGGCCGTCGACGATGGTGGACACGGGGTAGTAGTGGCGAAGCTCAGCCCCCTGAAGGCTCAGTGGCGTACGGGGGCCGGGTACGTTCGAAATCACCAGATTGGCCGGAGGGCTGGTGCGGTCGGCGATGCGTGTTCTGGCGGCGATTCGAGCGGCTCGCACGGCCAGCGCCGGCGGGGCCAGCTCGGCGATGTCGAGGATCATGTCGGCTGGCATGAGGTCGAATTGTTCTTTGGCCACCTCCATCGAGTCGTGCATGTCCGCAACCCGGCCAGCGGGGTCGTCGTTGGTGGTTGGTAGCTCGGCGAAGATGGCGGAAACCCGATTCGACCAGACGTCGGTTTCGTCGCCGCTGCGGATCGATACCGGCACCATCGCGATGAGGTTTTCGTCGGGTAGCGCGTTGTGGGTTTCGAGGTACTGCCTGAGCGCTCCGGCACAAACGGTCATCACGACATCGTTGATGGTTGCGCCTAGGGCGTTCTTCAACACCTTGATGTTGGCGAGCGGTGTGCTTGCGTACGCGAACCGCCGGTGTGGGGTGATGGTTGCGTTGAACGGGGTCCGAGGTCCGCCGAGCGGGGGGAGGATCGGTGGACGGTCGTTGTCGGTTTGTTGTTCGCTGCCGATGACCCGACTGACGAGATCGCCAGCTGGGCCGGGGAGGCCGCGGCGGATGGAGGTTGCTGCGGCGTTGAACCCGCGATTGCGGGTGATGCGTCCGGCCTCGTTCAGGAGTTTGACCTGAAGGCGGATTCCTTTGGCCGGCACCTTGGCGATCTCGGTTGCGGTTCGGGCCACCATCTCAAGAGCGGTTGGCTCGCGTTCGCTGCTCCACTTTGCATCGTTGAGTGAAGTGGGTTTGTGGCCGTCATCATCTTCGTCGTTCGAGGCGCCTGGGGTAGGGCCGTCATTGATGATGGTCATCATCTGTGCCCCAGCGGCGCCATCGATGGTGGCGTGATGGAGTTTGACGAGGATGGCGAAGTCGCCGTTGTCGAGTCCTTCGATGACGTAGGACTCCCACAGTGGGCGCCCGCGGTCTAGTGGGCGCCCGATGAGACGTCCGACTAGGTCGCCGATTTGTTCTTCGCCGCCGCCGCCAGGCACCGCGATGTGGCGGATGTGAAAGTCGAGGTCGAAATCGGGGTCGTTGATCCAGTAGGGCCGGTCGAGCCCAAAGGGAACTTCAACAAGCCGCCGTCGGAATGGCTCGAGCACGCCGAGCTTCGACTCGATCTGCGAACGGAATGTCTCATAGGGCGAGAAGTCATCGTTGGGTGGCCGGTACACCGAGAGGCTGCTGACGTGCCCGAAGGATCGGCTGGTCTCCATGTTGAGAAACGAAACGTCGAGTCCTGAGAGTTGTTTCATGAGGTTCTTCGCCCTGCTGGCTTGCCAGCGGTTTGTGATGGCTTCTTGGCTGCTGGTTCGGGTATCAGGTTCCGGCGGAGGATCTTGCCGGACCGGTTTCGGGGAAGTTCGTCGAGATACGAGTAGTCCTGCGGTCGTTCGTATGTCGCAAGGTTTTTCTTGGCGTGCGACCGGAGTTTCTTCGTGAGCGCTGCCGGCGACGTGTTGTCGTTGGGAACGACAAAGGCCGAGACCTTCTGGCCGAGGTCGTCGTCGGCAATGCCAATAACCACCACTTCGGAGACCCCCGACACTGCGGCAAGGGTGTCTTCAATGGTCGACGGGTAGAGGTTTTCGCCACCACTGATAATCATGTCGTCGGCCCGTGACAGGACGAACAGGATGTCGCCGTCGAGGTACCCAACGTCGCCGGTGACCATGAAGTGATCGATGAACGTTTTTCCATCGCCGCTTGTGTAGCCGTCAAAGTGGCTGCCGCTGGAAACGATGATGTCGCCGACCTCACCGTCGGGGCAGATGGTGTCTTCGTCAGCTCGAATTTGGACCTCGACGCCGGGAAGAATTCGGCCAGCACTGTCGGGGAACGCCTCAAGGGTCGTTGGGTCGGCCACGCTGATTTGGCCAGCTTCGGTGGACCCATAGACGTTGTAGAGGTTGGGGCCGTAGGTGGACATCCAGGCGGTGGCAAGGTCGCCCCGCAGGGCGGAGCCGCTGGTTGCGACAAGGTGCAACGAAGCCAAGTCTTCAGGGTCGATAACCGATTCGATGATTCGATGCAGCATGACCGGCACGGCCGCCAACGCAGTGGCCTTTGTGGAGCGGATTGCCGTTGCCAGATTCTGCGGATCGAAGTGGCGTTGGAGTACTACGGTTCCTGCGAGTGATGCGGCGAGTACGAGTTGGCTGTAGCCCCACGCGTGAAAGAGCGGTGCCGGAACTGCAATGATCTCGCCGCGGCGATAGGGGACCCGCTCGAGAAACCCGAAGGCCCCCGCAAGGGCTTCGGCGCGGGCCGATCGGTTCGCACCCTTGGGGACTCCGCTCGTGCCCGACGTCAGAAGCACCGGGTTCGGCATTGCCCCGGGTTTGGGTAGCCGAGGGAACGGACGAAACTTTGGGAGTGTCGGGAACGACCAGGAGGCGTCGTGTTCGGGGGCCACGACGATGACTTCGAGTTGGTCGTCGGGAACCAATTGGGCGGCAAGGCGAGCGTCGGCGATAACGAGGTCGACGCCTTCGCGTTCGAGAATTTCGCCGAGCTGCGCGGGGGCGAGGCCGGTGTTGAGATTAATGGAGCGGGCGTTGAGTTTGGCTGCGGCAATCGTGGCTTCGACGAAGCCGCGGTGATTGCGACAAAGAATGCCGATGGTCGACTTTCGTCCGACGCCTCTCGAGCTGAGAGCGGCGGCGACCCGGTTGGTGCGCCGATGGAGCTGGAGAAAGGTGAGTGTTCCGTGGTCGTCGATGATGGCCGGACGGAGCGGAAAGCGGGCGGCATTGGCTGCATACAGCGCGGCGATGTTGGGGCCCCAAGAAAAGCCTGACGTTGCAAGGGCGGCGTTGCGGCCGACATCGAGGAATCCTGCGCGGTTTGCGGTGCGTATTGTCGACGAGATTGTTGTCGAGATTCTCGACGGTGACTGGAGGGTGGATTCCACGTCTTCAGGGTACTGTCAGTCGCTGACAGTTGCCAGTCCGATCGTTTGTCAGTCTGTGACAAACACGATGACTCGGGTCTACGATGAAACCATGGTCCCCGAAACCCTCACCTCGGACGCTCAGCCCGTCACGAGCTCTGTCACTCCCGACCCTGTCCCACGGATCGAGCCCGAAGGCCGACGAAGCCGAAAGAAGCAACAAACCCGCAACGATCTCATCGATGCGGCCTACGACCTCTTCGCCCGTCACGGATTCGACGAGACCACCACCAGCGAAATAGCGGACATCGCCGATGTGTCCCAACGAACGCTCTTTCGGTACTTCCCCACCAAGGAAGCCGTGTTGTACGGCGACATGGACGACGTGCGGTTCGAGCTCCGGCGTGAGTTCGCTAACCGTCCGGTCGACGAACCTGTCCTTACCTCTGTCCACGAATCGATACTTGCCTCCCTGTTCGCTGACTTCGCGCAACACGCCGACCGGCGCCTGTTGCAGGATCGGCTCGCCGCCTCGTACGCGTCGGTTTCTGCGCACTTTCGATCGGTTGTCCAAGCCGGCTGGGAGCGGGAAATCATCGTGGCGGTCGCGAACCGACTTGGGGTCGACCCAATGGTCGACCCCCGGCCAGAGATCGTTGCTGGCGCTTCGATGTCAGCAGTGCGCGCAGCAACCCGGCAATGGACAGCGAGCGATGGCACCGAGGACTATGCC
>CALGZB010000284.1 GCA_937934655.1 uncultured Acidimicrobiales bacterium
ACGGTTGGGCAGTAGAACCCGCCCATGATGACGTCTTCGTTGATGAACGGAACGAGTTCCTTCACTTCGGCCGGCGTGAGGAGGTGGGCTTCGATGCCCCATGCCGTGGCGGAAGTCATGCGACGGTTGAGTTCGTCCATACGCTCTTGCGTTCGAGCAACTTCGATGCCGCCGCTGTCTACCGACAGCTCCATGTCGCGGTACTGGTTGGCGCTTTGCTCGCCGAGCAGTGCCATCTCTTTGTTGTGATCGACGGGGAAGATGAAGTTCGAGGCGTGGCCGGTTGAACCACCGGGGTTCGGTAGTGGGCCTTTCTCGACCAAGACCAGGTCGGTCCAGCCGAGGCGGGCCAGGTGGCCGACCAGGCAGTTTCCGACGATTCCGGCGCCGATAACGACGACCTTTGCCGATGAAGGGAATTCGCTCACTGAGACAACCTCTTTGTTTCTCGGTTCGTAAGGATCTGTAGATTCTGCGCCATTTCACCAGGGTTGTTCCACATTGTGGAACAGTTCCTTATGGTGGAACAGCGTTGTGAGCGTCCATCGTCTTACGAATCACCAGAAAATGCAAGGGGGAGCGTCGGCTCGGTAAGAGAGGCTTCAGCCCACTGTTGCGCCGAAGCTGTCGTAGGCAATGCCGAGCCTTGCCGCGTGCTCGTTGCCCATCGCCCACTGTGCTTCGGAAATGCCACCCGGAGCCCACGGACTCACCGATCCAGCGGCGACAGCACCATCGGATTTCGCCACGATTCCGAACTCTTCTCGAAGCTCCTCGGTCGGCCTTCCAGCGAGCTCAAACCAATCGACCGCCATGAAATCAACGTCGGGTTGTCCGGTCCGCCCGTGGCTCAGGGCACCGCGCCGCATGGCATCGCCGATACGAGTCGTCATGCCGTCTTGGCTCAATTGTCCCGGAAACGCCTCAAAAAGGCCGGCGCCCTCCGACAAGTACCCAGTCTCAAAGAGCGACACCACCATTGCGAGAAGCGAAAACCCGCGTGGGTCGTCGTTGGCCCGGGCAATGAACGCGAACACTTCCAACTCGGCCTCGACCTTGGTGCCATAGTCGGCCAGTACATGCACCCAATCGTGTTGGGCAAGCAACGGTGGAGCTGAGCCTGGCGCTCCCGGAAACGCAAAACCCCTGGCCTGATAGAAGTCGTGAACACTACGACCGAGCGTGCCGGAGTCAAGGTGTGCAAGGTCGCTCCAGCGCTTGGCTAGTTCGGGATCATCACCGGCAGAGTCCCAGCCCGAGGCATCGGAGTGCAGCGACGAACTTCGCTCAGCATTCCAGTCGGTGGTGTAGCCGTTGCGTTCGAAATCAACAGCAGCCAAAGCTCTATCGGATGTGGCGAATTGGGCGACGGTTCCGAGCAATTGATCATCGATACCAAGTTCGCGGCTGTACTCGGCGACCTGGTCGGCCACCACTTTCGGCAGTGGGCGAAGCACCAATGCCGATAGAACCATCATGTGAACCATCCGCTCACGAAAGCCCCTCGCGCGTTTGGCAAGATTCTGCGCATTCTCAACCGCGTCGACGAAAGGCAGTTCGGCACTCACAACTCGGTGTCCGGTGAGTGCCTCGACAGTTGCTTCAATCAGTAGATGCTGGAACTCGGTGTTGCCGTTCTCCGTGCGAGTGGCGCTCAGCATTCCCGCCGCATTCAGGCAAGTCTCGTCGAAGTCAGGCGGGTTGAGGTTGACCTCTTCATCGGTCGGAAACGGAATAGCCATGGTGCACAACATCTCTCTTGTCGAAACGGAAGCCGCAGGTAGAGTGTTGTTTATCGAGAAATTCGGAAGGAATCCACATGTCTTGGGTTGAAGGCGACGGCTACCTCACGGGCGAGTTCGAATTCGCTGACTTCACCACCGCGTTTGGGTTCATGACCCGGGTTGCGTTCATCGCCGAACGATTGAATCATCATCCCGAGTGGTCCAACGTGTACAACAAGGTCACAATTCGATTGACCACCCACGACGAGGGCAACATCGTTACCGACCTCGATCGCGAGTTCGCGGCAGCGGTCGACGCTCTCAACTAGGAGTCTGACGAATCCGGCTACGGGGCCTCGAATTGATCGCGTAGTCCGGCAAACGCACCCGCTCCGGTGATGTTGCCGATCAGGCCCTCTGACACTACTGCGCCGGTGATGGTGAAGGTACGTCCATCGGCATCGGTCACGATCCACGCTGTTGCAAGGAGACCCGGTTCGCTCCCGCCCTTGAAGCCGATGGTCGTCCAACGGCCGGTCTCGTCGGGGATCCCGGGACTGATCTGCAGGATCGCCGCGGCATCAGGATCGGCGTTGAGACCCATGAGGACTCGGCAAACATCGGCCGGCGTGGCGAACCACTCGAGCGTGTCGAGCTCGATTGGCCCGTTCCAGCCACTGACGGCCTCGGCGACATCAGTCAGCGGACGGGTCGCAACGTCGTCGAGAAGCACCCGGCGGTCAGACTCGTCAGCCGCGAGATACTGGGCTCGGAGCTCGGCATCAAGCTTGATCTGAAAAAGCTCTCGGGTCGTAAGAAACGGAGCGTTCAGCGCTGGCTGCGTGATGCCGTAGACCGACTGCGTTGCCTCGACCGTTTCGCGCCCGACGAGGTCGATCAGGTGATCGGTCGCAGTGTTATCGGAAATGCTGATCATCAGCTCGGCCAGCTCGCGCACCGTCATCGTTGTTCCCGCAGGAACGTCCTGTGTGGTTCCCGACGGGTAGCTGTCGAGCTCGTCACGGATCTCGACGGGGTCGTCCCAGCTCAGCGAGCCTTCGGTGATGGCATCGACAACGGCGCCGAGGACAACCAACTTAAAAACCGAGCCGAGCGGGATAATGTCATCGGCACCACTGTCGACAACTGGCACACATGCTCCGCTCGTGGTTTCAGCGATGAGATACGACGAACGACCAAGGCCATCAACCGCAGCCGCCGCTTCATCGAACGTCACGGGCGGCGGTGCCCAAGGTTGGATCAGGGCATCGACCACTCGGCCATCGTCGACGTCAATAGTGAGAAGAAATTTCGGTTCGGGAGCGCTGCCTTCGAGAATGAACCCACCACCGGTGCTGTCTTCCCCCAGCGTTTCGGCCAGGCGCCATGGCCCGAGCGGGGCGGTTCGGCCCCATATCGCATTGACCTCATCGAGACTCGCGAGGCTTTGGAATTGTGGGCTGAAGATCCGCTCGTAGTCGGCTTGGCTTACTTCCCCGTCACCGCTCATCCATGCGATGACCTGGTCTCGAAATCCAGCGACAGTGACTGGCTCGGCTTGGTCTGGCTCGGGAGCGATGGTGGTTGTTGGCGGCAGTGTTATTGGCGGCAGTGTTGTTGGCGGAGCAGGCGGTTGGGTTGTGGGCGCGGCAGTCGTTGCGACGCTTGTTGCGGATGTGGCATCGCCGGTGCCGGACTCCGGGCTGGAATCTGACCCGCATGACGCCCCAAGGATCGCTAGGACTACAACTACCGTCGACACTCGTCGTCTGTTCATGCCCCAAGCGTACAAATCGGAAACTTGGCCGTCTTCGGCCGCAGGAGTGAATCGACTCTCCGTCGTAAGGAGGAGAGCCCGACGCCCAAGCCGTTGCTGGGCCTAAGGTACGAGCGACCGTCGATGAGGGAGATCACATGAGCAACGCAATGGATGAACTACTTGAGGCCGGAGTATCGAGCGGGGCTGCGCCGGGCGTTGTTGCGGCAACCGTAAACCGCGAAGGGATGACGTACCTGGGGTCGGCGGGCGAGCGATCCATCGGAACCGGCGTTGCGATGACTACCGATACGGTCGGTGGGATCTTCTCGATGACCAAGGCCATCACTGGCGCAGCGGCGATGCAGCTGGTCGAGCAAGGACGGGTTGATCTCGATGCTCCGGCCGGCAACTTCTGCCCCGAGTTAGCCGCACCGGCAATGGTGCTCGACGGCTTTGACGCCGACGGGCAACCAATCACCCGCCCCGCTGTTGGCGATGTCACGCTACGCAACCTGTTGACCCACACGTCGGGCTACGTCTACGACATCTGGAATGGCGACATGGGTCGCTGGTACGAAGCGACGGAAACACCCAACTTGTTCTCGCTCATGACCGCAGCACTCCAGACCCCGCTGTCGTTCGACCCCGGGACGCAGTGGGAGTACGGCATTGGCATCGACTGGGTCGGCATCTTGATCGAGCGGGTCACCGGACAAACCCTCGGCGAGTACTTCGCAGAACATCTCACCGGCCCACTCGGCATGCATGACACGGCGTTCGCCCACAATGAAGACATGCTGGGCCGCGCCTCGGCCATGCACGCTCGTCTTCCCGATGCATCGTTCATGGCTATCGACCTTCCTGCCCCCGAAGCCCCCGAATTCGAGATGGGTGGTGGAGGCTTGCAGTCGACCATGACCGACTACGGCCGGTTCATGCGCATGATCTTGAACGACGGCGAGCTTGAAGGTACACGCGTGCTCGCACCAGAGACCGTGGCCCAGATGGTCACAAACCAAATGGGAGACCTTCGGGTGAAACAACTCAAGTCGGCGGCGCCCGAGTTTTCCAACGATGCCGAGATGTTTCCCGACGTTCCCAAGTCGTGGGGCCTCACCTTCCAGATCCATGAAGCTGAGGGCGAAACGGGCTGCCCGGCCGGGACGTTGAGCTGGGCTGGCCTCGCGAACAGCTTCTTCTGGATTGACCGCGAAAACGATGTTGCCGGCTGCTATCTGAGCCAGATCCTGCCGTTTGCCGATGCTGGATCAGTCGAACTGTTTTACGACATGCAGCGCTTGGCCTACCGCTAGTCGGGCGGTCTTTGTTCCCACCAGACTTCCAGCGTAAGTTTTGCCTCCAACTCGACGATGGGAACCCATGAGCAAGAGACCTGACGTGACCGACTGGGCCACCGACTTCGATCACACCCATCCCGACTACGCCGCTGCGGCACCAGAGATCTGGGACAAGCTGCGCGACGAATGCCCGGTTGCGTTCTCCGAACGGTTTGGCGGCACCTGGTTGCCGACCCGCCACGAAGATGTCGAGGCCATTGCCAAGGACTACGAGCACTTCACGTCGCAAGGTGTTGTCGTCACCGACGAGCGTCCCGATATCCCAGCGCCGATGGGGTATGCACCTCCCATCACCTCCGACCCGCCGTTTCACGCAATCGCTCGCGATCTCCTTCTTCCAGCGTTCGCGCCAAAGGCCATCGCCAAACTCGAAGAGGGGGCACGCGAGTCGTGCAACCAACTCATCGACGAGATCCTGGCCAGTGACGCCGACGTCATCGACGCCGCCGAGATGTACTCGCAGCACATCCCGGTTCGGGTCATCGCTCAGATGCTCGGACTACCTCAAGAAGATGGCGACAAGTTTCGCAACTTCATTCGTTGGATCCTGGCCGAGCCAGGGCAGCACGAAGTGGCCGTCGAGGACGGACTCGATGCCTATCTCGATGCTGCTATTGCCGATCGCCAGGCCAACCCCAAAGACGACCTCATCACCCATCTCTGCAATGTAGAGATCGAGGGAAACCCGCTGGCACCCGAGCATGTCCGGGGCACCGTTGCCCTTCTTCTCTTGGCCGGCATCGACACCACGTGGTCAGCCATCGGCGCAAGCCTCTGGCATATGGCACAGAGCCCTAATGACCGGAAGCGTTGGATCGAAGACCCCGCCGTGCAGCCGTTCGCTATCGAAGAGTTCCTGCGGTTCTATGCGCCGGTAACGATGGCCCGACTCGTCGCCAAGCCCATCGAAATCGGTGGCTGCCCAATGAAGCCGGCCGACTGGGTTCTCCTCCCCTTCCCCGCCGCCAACCGCGACCCGGAAATGTTCGAGCAGGCCGACGAGTTCATCATCGACCGAGCCAAGAACCGTCACGGCGCATTCGGGTTGGGCATCCACCGCTGTGTGGGATCCAACTTGGCCCGCCTCGAGGTGCGAGTTGCGCTCGAGGAATGGATGAAACGGATTCCCGACTTTGAGCTGGCCGACACGGTGACGTGGTCGACCGGACAGGTCCGTGGACCCCGCAGCCTTCCGATCCGGGTTCTCTAGATCTCCATTGGGCAACTTTGCTCGGGTGCAAGCACCTGAGTGAGTCGACCCATTCCAAGGAAACTCGCAACACATACCGACAGATCCATGATCTCGGCATCGGCCCAGTGGCTTCGGAAGCGAACCCAGAACGCCTCGTCCAAAGCGAGGTGGTCGGTGGCGAAAAGTTCGGCGTATTCGATTGCCACAAGCTCGCGCTCGGAGAACCGCTCAGCGCCCGAGTCCCGCCAGTCGGCGACCGCCTCGTAGTCAGCTTCGGTGAGTCCCTGCTGCTCCAACTGAGCAGCTCGAGTGCCCAGTCAAGTGAGGCATTGGTTGATCTGGGCTATCCGCATTCGAACGAGTTCGCGCTCGCGTACGGCTAACGCCGACTTCTCGTAGACCTTGGCACTGAACGTTGCGCCAACCATTCCCATGTCGGGGTTCACGCCCCACATACGAATGATCTCGTTCTCGTCACCGTCAGGAATCTCGATACGTGCCATGAACTGAGAGTAGCGGCACGGGCACCTCAAGGAAATCGTTCAGGTGGACGATACCGAAGGTATGACCACAGGAGAAGATCTGGTCTCTGAGGAGACCTTGATCGCTGCGGTTTCGGGGGAACCCGAAGCGGTAGCTGCTCTGTGGCGCGCTTGGAACCCGCCACTCCTGCGATTTCTGATCGCCCGACGGGTACCCGAGCCCGACGACCTCGCATCGGTCATCTGGTTGGACATCGCCACAAGGATGCAGCTGTTCGAGGGTGACCCGGACGCATTCCGGCGGTGGCTGTTTACCGTCGCTCACCGCCGCATCATCGATGGAGCCCGCAAACGCGGACGCCAGGTAGCTACCACACCACTTGAGAAATCCGCACAAATTACGTCTGGGCACGACGCGTTCGCAGCAATCGGAACGACCGACTGGGCGCTGGAGATGTTGCGCCAACTCAACGAAAATCAGGCCACAGCAATCGCTTTGCGCGTCCTCGCCGACATGTCTGTCGCAGAAGTCGCCCAGATTATGGATCAATCACCGAGCAGCGTCCGAGTGCTGACTCACCGTGGACTGGCGTCGCTCCGCGAGCTCCTTGTCAGCTCCATGGGTGAAGAGTTACAAGAAATATCAAAAAATACTGAAAAGCCTGTAACGCTTTCGATGTTTCGGTCGTTGACACCCGATGCATGACATCTGATGAAGCGCTAAATCACTTCGAAAAGGCCTTGGGCGCCGACGCCCGGCCGAGCGAGCTTCAGGATGAATCACACATGGTCGCTGCCATGGTTGACGCCATCGCAGTGAACGCAAGTCCCCCCGCCGCAGTCCTCTCGCTCGAAAGGGCCCCAAAAGCCCGAGCGAGAGGACGACGGCGGGTCGCATCGGTCGTGGCTGTTGCGGTGCTCTGCACCACATCGGTTGCTGCTGCGACGGGTGGCATTTCCACACCCGATCTCATCGATTGGTCGAACTTCTTTCCCAATCTTGTGAACTCCGAGCCGGATACCCCCGATGAGTCGGATCCAAGGTTCGAGCTCGGCGATGTGGAAGTCCCGATCGAAGACACGCCGACCGACGAAGCAGAGCCGGCCGATTCCGAAGCACCTGCCAATGACGACGGCCAGGAACCGGTCGACGGCACCGAAGACGACCCATCGCCAGAACCCGGCGATGAGGTTGAGGAGATCGAGTCGGAACCAGACGACACCGATGACCGCAAAGGCGGACCATCAGAGGAAAAGCGCGAAGAAGCCGAGGACCGTAAGGGCGGACCGTCGGAGGACAAGCGCGACAAAGACTGGAAGAACCTCGAAAACGAGAAGGACGAAAACGGCAAGAGCGAAAGCAACAGGACGAACGAAAACCAGGACAACAAACAAGGCCAGGGCGAAAAGGGCGACACAGAGAATTCCGCGAACGCGGCGAAAAAGAACGGCTCGGGCGAGACCGGTGAGGGACATGAGGGAAACAAGACTTCAGAGGCGAACAAGAAACAACCGAACGGCAAGAAGCCAACGACGTAGCCGCCTCAACATTGCGGTTACAGGAACTGGCGCCTTCCAGAGAGACGCCTCCGAGTGATCTTCAACTCGGGGATCTTCTTCGGCTTCGCGATCATCGTCTTCGCGGCGATGTGGTTAGGACCAAAGCGCGCTCAGAACACGGTTCTGCTGGTCGCCTCCTACATCTTCTACGGATGGTGGGACTGGCGATTCCTCGGGCTTCTTGCGTTCTCGACGGTCTCGGATTTCCTAATCGGCCGGGCGATGCCGACCGCCTCCGATGTTCGACGTCGTCGGCTCCTGATGACGAGCGTGGCAGTTAATCTCGGCCTGCTTGGCGTCTTCAAGTACTTCAACTTCTTCGTCGATTCGGCCGTCGATGCGCTTGGCACCGTCGGACTCAATCCCAGCACGCCAGTTCTTCGAGTTGTGCTCCCGGTGGGTATCTCGTTCTACACATTCCAAACGCTCTCGTACTCCTTTGACGTTTACCGACGCCGCATCGAACCCTGCCGTTCGCTGATCGACTTCGCAACGTTCGTGGCGTATTTCCCGCAGCTCGTGGCCGGACCTGTCGAACGAGCCCATCGGCTGCTCCCCCAGATCACGGCGCAGCGGGCTCGGCCCAACGGTTCGCAAATCCAATCGGGTATCACCCTCTTCGTCTTTGGTTTGGTCAAAAAGGTCGCCATTGCCGACATCGTTGCGCCAATCGTTGACCGGGGGTTCACCGGCGATCCGGCCCAGCTGTCGTCGACCGAGGTTGCCGTTGCCATGCTGGGGTTCGCCGTCCAGATCTACGCCGACTTCAGCGGCTACACCGATATGGCCCGCGGCATCTCTCGCCTCCTCAACATCGAGCTGATGAGGAACTTCGAGCAGCCGTACCTGTCGCGCAACATCACCGAGTTCTGGCGTCGCTGGCACGTGTCCTTATCGACCTGGCTACGCGACTACCTCTACATCCCCCTGGGCGGAAACCGCGGTAGCGACTTGGCGACGTACCGAAACGTGCTCATCACCATGCTGCTCGGTGGGTTGTGGCACGGAGCCGGTTGGAACTTTGTCTTTTGGGGAGCCATCCACGGCTTCGGGCTGATCATCCATCGATGGGCTGGCGGTTCGGTTTCAACCGCTCCACTCCGGTTCCGAGACATTCCAGCCATCACGCTGACTTTCGGGTTCGTCGTTGGCGCCTGGGTCTTCTTCCGGGCACCTACCGTGTCGCATGCGTTGCAGCTCTTCGGACGCCTAGGCGCGTTCGAGACCAACAACCTCGTGAGCTGGGACGCCATATTGGTCGGCCTTGCCATCACCGTGCTGTTGGGGCTCGATCTGTTCCAGCGCAGCGAACGCGACCGACGCGTGGCATCTGGTCGCAGTCCGGCGTGGGCCGGAGTAACCGTCGGCGTAGGCATCGTGGCCGTGGTCATCGCCTCCGGAGCCGAGTCGACACCATTTATCTACTTCCAGTTCTGAGGGCGATCATGAACACCAATCCAAACCGCAGAGACCGAGGGCGTCAGATCGGCGCCTTGCGGATGACGGTGATATTCGTCGCGATGGCGATCGGCACGCTTCTCTGCGCCGAGCTGCTGGCACGGGTATTCGTGGCACCGCGGATCGGCGATGCCAACGCAACGAAGGACATCCAGATCGAGCGGCAGATCGGATTTGTCCGGACACTTGCTCCCGAAGGTGTCGACATCGTGGTGGCTGGAACATCGATGGCCGGCGTTGGGATCGACCCGGCGGTTCTCTCCGATGTCACGGGCCGGTCGGCCTTTAACGCGGCACTCGGTTGCGCAAACCCGCTGATCGTGGCCGACTGGCTTCCAAACTTCGTTGCAGCTGAACTCTCCCCAGATGTTGTCGTGCTGGCGATTACGCCTACCGATCTCGACCCTTTGTCGTGTCCACGGGCTTGGACCCAAATCGAGATGCTTACGGTGCCGGCCGGAACCGAACGGTCGCTGAGACGTTCGCTCAATCCACGTCCATTTCTTCAAGAAAACTCTGCGCTATGGCGACAACGCCCATGGCTTCGCGAGATCAACAACCTCCCGTACCTCGTGGTGGACGTTCCTTGGACGTGGGACGTCACCTTCCGACCGGATGGGTTCTGGCAGGTAGACGCATGGGCCGAAGTCGACCAGGAGACCTACCTTCTCGAGCCTCATCGAACGCAGATCTCGATCGATGAGCAGCGGGTCGAAGCGATTAGCTCGACCATTTCAGAACTCCGAGGGCAGGGAGTCAACGTTGTCGTTGCCGAGATGCCGATGGCCCAGCGGTGGATCGATCATGTTGGTGGATCACTTGTGTCGTTTGACGAAGCCGAGCAGACGCTCCAGGAGGTCGCCGAGGAGGCTGGCGCCCGGTACGTGCAAAGCCCCGAAGAGTTCCACAACAACCGGTTCTTCATCGATGAAGGCCATATGGTTCCAGAAGGCGCCAAACAATATTCGCAGTGGCTCGCTTCGCAGCTGGCTGTGTCGTAAGGCTCCTGACCACCCAACTCAACGAAAAAGTAGGTTGCAATGGAACCCTCAAAGCTGATCCGAATCCTCCTTATCGTTCTCGCAGTCCCCAACCTGTTCGCTGGGTTGTGGGCACTCGTCAGCCCGCAGAGTTGGTACGACAACTTCCCCGGCTGGGCGCCCCAACTGGTCGCGGCATACCCGCCGTTTAACAATCACCTCGTCGCCGACGCTGGGGCTGGGCTCTTCGCCGCTGGACTCCTTGCGTTGTTTGCTGCGGCATGGCCCAAGCGCGAAGTCATTATCGCTGCGATGGTCGGAGTGCTCGCATTCATCGTGCCGCACACCCTGTTTCACCTGTTCAATCCGTCCGACATCCTCACGGCAAGCGAAGACGCCAGCAGCACTGCATCCCTCGGAATCTCGGTAGCCATCGCCGCGTACGTGCTCGGGCGTCAGTTCACCGGCTCCACGACGACCCCAACAGCAGAAACCGCATAACGATCGCGAGACTGCCTATCGCGAGAACGAGTCGCTGGTTTAGAGGTAGCTGCGAGTGTAGATAACGAGGCGCACGGTGGTGCCGTCATCGCCGGTGGAGATATCGGACTCGTCGGCAAGCTGCCGCATGAGCGGAATGCCTAGCCCGTTCTCGAAGAAGAGCCTCTGGGGATCCTCGGGATCGGGCATGATGTCGAGCTTCTCGGGGTCGAACCCTTTGCCCTTGTCTTTCACCACGACTTCGATTCGGTCATCGGACACGATGGCTCTCACGGAGATGCGGTTGTCGAGGCCGATCAATTGATGGGCCTCGATGGCGTTGGTCGTCGCTTCAGAAACGGCGAGGCGAAGATCCTCGACCCGGTCGTCACGAAAGTCCGCCTCGATGTTCGCTGCGGCTGCCACAACGGTTCGCACCAATCCCAGGAACTCGGGGCGAGCAGGAATCTCGAGCCGGACGGTTTCGGTCGCCGGGCGCACTGGTGTCTCTTCGGGCGTGCTCACGAAACGACCTCGGTGGGTACGCCAGCGTTTACGACCTCGTCGACGGTTTCGTGAAGCGTGAACACTTTATGGAGATCGGTCAGCTTGAACAGCTCTTGAAGGCGAATTTGGGGGCATACGATCTGAAGCGAACCTTCGAGAGTGCGCACACGCTTGAGTGCGCCGATCAGCGCACCGAGACCGGTCGAGTCGATGAAGTCGGTGCCACCGAAGTCGATTATGATGTGCCGGTCGCCGTCGGCGAGGGCTTCGATAACAGCTTGCCGGAATGCAGGAGTGCTCGACATTTCGAGATCGCCAGTGACAGCCAGCACCACAAACGGACCGTCATGGTCGACGATGAGACCGAGGCTCACGTGAGCCCGCGGACGTATCGAAGTCCCTGTCGATCTCGTTGTGTTTCTGCGTCACTCACCGCCTTCAACCGTATTAACTGCACGGTCGATGGTGGTCGATGCTGAAATCGGCTCCGGCTACACCTGCTGAGCAGGTCGGTTAGCGCTGGTCGGCGATGACTTTTCCGGCCGACCACTCATTCTCCTCGAGCACCTTCAAGAACCCGACAAGGTTCTTGTCGCGAATTCGCTCGAGCTCGCGTATCGAGTGCATGCCCGATTGCGCATCGGACTGTTCGACCAGAGTGTCGACGAGCTCGGGCGTGAAGTCGGGGGTGTCCATGAGCTTCGAATATGGCCAGTCGAGGGTCGGACCGAACTGCTCCATGAAGTGCCGGAATCCTCCAACGCCACCAGCGACACGGTAGGTCTCGAAGAGGCCCATCTGCGCCCAGCGAAGACCGAACCCGTGGGTCATGACATCGTCGATTTCCTGTGTGGTGGCCACGCCGTCGTTCACCATCCACAGCGCTTCGCGCCACACCGCTTCGAGGAGTCGATCGCCGATGAAGGCATCGATCTCGACTCGGCAGTGGATAGGACGCATCCCGAACGCCGCGTACATGCCTTGCGCCCGGCGGATATTGCCGATGGTAGTGAGGTCGCCGCCCACGACCTCGACGACAGGCAGCAGGTAGACCGGGTTGTACGGGTGCCCGACGACCAAGCGCTCGGGGTTGGCCATGTCTTCTTGCATCACCGTTGGTTTGATGCCCGATGTCGATGAACCAATGATTGCGTCAGCGGGTGCTGCGGTTTCGATTTCGGCTAGCACCGCCTTCTTCACGTCAGGCCGCTCGGGCGCCGACTCCTGGATGAACTCGGCGCCAGCAACAGCCTCGGCCACCGAACGACAGATCGTGTAGGTGCCCTGCGCGTTGGTAGGAAGCCCGAGATCATCCCATGCGTCCACGGCATTGCCGAGAACCTCGGTAAGGATCTCTTCGGCGTTCGGCGACGGGTCGCTCACGCTTACGTCGACGCCGGACAGCAACATCCGACTGGCCCATGCGGCGCCGATGACACCGCAGCCAACAACTGCGGCTTTTTGTGGAAGGTACGGGGTGAAGTCGGCTTCAGGATCGCTTGTCATCTGGCTCAGCCGTGCTTCGTAAGTTGGAGGTTGTCGCGGACCTGCTGCGGCGTGAGGATGTTGTAGTTCTGGGCCGAGAGAATGGTGACGGCTCGTTCGACGAGATCGCCATTGGTAGCCAGAACGCCACGGTCGAGGTAGATGTTGTCCTCAAGGCCAACGCGAACGTTGCCACCCGCGAGCGCAGCAAGCGAAACGTACTTGAGCTGGTTGCGACCGATCGAGAAGGCCGAGAAGGTCCAGTCGTCGGGGATGTTGTTGCGCATCGCCATGAACGTGTTGAGGTCGTCGGGCGCACCCCATGGCACGCCCATACAGAGCTGCACCACAACTGGTTCGGGGATTATTCCCCGCCGAGCCAAGTCTTTGGCGTGGGCGAGGTGGCCGGTGTCGAACGCCTCGATCTCGATACGAGTACCGATCTCGGTCATCTGGGTGGCCATCGCTTCGAGCGCCGATGGCGTGTTGGTCATGACGTAGTCGCCTTCACCGAAGTTCATCGTTCCGCAGTCGAGGGTGCAGATCTCGGGCTTGAGCAGGCGCACGTGCTCGACCCGTTCCGTCGCTCCGACCATGTCGGTTCCTTCGTCCGCAAGGGGCAGCGGGTTCTCGACGCCGCCGAGAATAATGTCGCCGCCCATGCCGGCGGTGAGGTTGATGACCACATCGGTATCGCTGTCGCGCACCCGCTCGAAGACCTCGGCGTACTTACCCACATCGCGCGAGGGTGAGCCGTCGTCTTCGCGAACATGAATATGGGTGACGGCAGCGCCCGCCTTAGCGGCCTCGATGCAGGAGTTTGCGATCTCCTCGGGGGTGATTGGTACCTTGTCGGACTTGCCGGTGGTGGCGCCGCCTCCGGTGACTGCGCAGGTAATGAAGACACCTTCGTGCATGTGATTCTCGTTTCGGTTTCTCAGAGGTTTGGTTCGTTAAGGATGTAGTGAAGTGAACGGTTATGCAGGTTCGAAGACTGGGTTGGCACGACTGCGTCGGGTCGCGACCCGAACAAAGGATCGCACTTCGTCCTGGTCGACGTAGGTGCCACGAAGGTGACGCTTCCCCCCGGACGAAAAGGCATCGCGGCCGTGAAGAATGCGCCGGTTGTCAAAGCCCACAATGTCGCCGGGAACAAACGGGTAACTGAGCCGGAACTGCGGGTCGGCAGCTAACGCCGAGAAGAACTTCATCGCCGAATATGCCCGTGGCATATCGGCTTGGTCCATGTCGGGGAATGCCCGCACCGGATGGAAGGCCCGAAACGTAAGCGGCGCACCCTCGACCCCCAAGTCGATCATTGGGCCCGACCACCGGTGATCGATATTGGGACCACGATTGAAGAACACCCAGTTGAGCGTGGTGAGCGCCTGGTAGTGGTGCGGATGATGCTCGGCGATGTGCGCTGCGACCGCCGCACCGTCGGCCATGGTGGAGTTGCCGCCCTCCGCTTCGTTTACCAGGCAGTGGAGAAACTGGAAGCCGGGCGGCGTTTCGCGGGTGGGCAGGTCGGTGTGGGGCGGCAAGCGAAGGTTGGTGTTGGCGGTGGAGTTGGTGAGGTCACTTCCCGCCAGCTCGATGTCGGCTTTCACATCCCAGATCGGCCCGAAATTGGTGTCGCGCACCGGCCCGATTCGACCCATGAGTTCAAGGAGAAAGTCTTCCTCGGTGGGAGCGTTGCGGAGCCGCGCGATGCCGTGGCGCAAGAGGTCGGTGGACCACGCCCGCAAAACTTCGGGGTCCGTTAGGACGGTTGCGCCGTCATAGGTGGGCGGTTCGATGATGTCGGATGTCCAAGTCACGAGGTCGGGAAGGAAGCTCGACGGGCGATGCTGCGAGTCGGCGACATGACGCAGCCATCCAGGGTGATAGGTGGCAACGACATCGTCGGGCTTCCACGTGACCAGAAGAGCGCCATCGTCGGTAATGGTCGCTGACTCCGCTGCGGGCCCATCGACATGGTGGGCCGGGTCCATGATCCCTTCGCGAGTTGCTAGGTCGACGCCACCAGCATCGACTGCGTTTTCGCGAAGCCAAAGATCGAAGGCCTCATACGTTGTGCCATCGGCCCAAACGAGCCGAAGGAAACTGCCATCGACGGTTACCGAGGCTAGGGGGCTCCACGCATAGGCATAGAAGTCAGGCGTCAACGCTTGCACCGTCACGGTTCCCCCTTGAACCATTACATCGAGCGTCCCATTGACCGGGACGTCCTGTTCAGTAAGACTAAGCGTATGGAAGCAAGCGGCGATATGTCAAGAGGCAGCGTGAGCCCTGTCGACCGAGCCTTTCAAGTTCTTCAGGTGGTCGTCGCCGCGTCCGAACCCATCGGCGTGCGCGAAATCGGTCGACGAACCGGCCTTCCTCGCTCCACCGCATCACGACTAGTCGCATCGCTCGAACACCTAGGAATGGTCGAACGCACCGCCGATGCGCTGGTAGCGCCGGGCTCAGCCCTCGCCACACTTCAGCCTGGATCGACCAGCACGTCGATGTTGCTCCGCGATCAACTCCGTCCGCTACTAACCGAGCTCACGGCCACGTTTGGCGAAAATGCCGGCCTCGCCATCGACGACACCGACGCACTGCTCTACCTCGGCCAAGTCGCCGGCGAAAACCCCGTGTCGGTCGACGACGTCACAGGAGACCGCCACCCATTCCACCTTGTTGCACCGGGCATTCTCACCATGGCGGCGTGGGATGACGAGCGACTCGACACCTTCCTGAGTCAACCACTCGAACCGGCCAACCCCTTTTCAGTGACCGACCCGAAGAAGATCCGCAAGCGCCTAAAGCTGGCGCGCAAAGAGCGGTTTGTTTGGACCAACCAGGAGCTCGATGTCGGCATCAACGGCGTGGCGGTTGGGGTTCATGACACTGCGGGGGCACTCGTCGCAACCGTCAGTCTGTACGGGCCGAGTTACCGGCTCTCCCCTGCCGAACGGCCCGAACTCGCTCAACAACTTCTCGAACTCGTCACCATGAGAGCCGCCGCCCTCACCTCTTAACCGACGGTTACGGCTTCGGAGATAAACGTGATCCCGTTGTCGAGGGTCTTGTGCACGGGACAACGCTTCGCAACCTCGGCCAGCCGAGCCCGCTGATCTTCGTCGAAGGTTCCCTCGACGAAGATCTCACTGCGAACACCATCGAGCCAACCAAGCGCGTCGTCTTCACATTCGCTGCAGTCGTCGGCGTGGACCTTCTCGTACTCGTACTTCACCGAAACCGATTGAAGCGGCCACCCTTTGCGCTGGCAGTAGAACGAAAGCGTGATGGTGGTGCATGCGGCAAGTGAACCCAACAGCATTTCATAGGGGTTGGGTCCCTTGTCGGTGCCGTTCAGCTCGGCCGGCTCGTCGGCGTACCAAACGTGCCTCCCGTTTCGAATCTCGACAAGGGTTCCGGAGGTGAGATCAGCGGTGATAGTGGTCATCGCCCGATCGTAGCCAGTGCAAAAAGTTACGGAGCCCGTTTCAGAGCGACCCCTGACCAGCACGAGTGCGGCTAGGACTTGAGACGGGCCGAGGTGGGGTCGAAGAGCGGACCCTTCACGATCGTTGCCGCATACCGTTGGCCGGTGCGAATGACCTCAACGTTGGTGGCCGTCGCAGCATGATCCGCATCGACGAACGCGTGAGCGATGAAGGCTCCGACGTTGTAGCCGTACTCGCCTCCGGCGATCCGCCCAATCACCTGGTCGCCGATCATCACCGGCTCCCAGCCGTAGACAATCGAGTCGTTCTCGGCGAACTGTAGGGTGACCATCCGTTGACGGACCGGCGCATCGAGCGCGGCCTGCTTACCACGGAAATCCTTGGACCCATCCATGGCCCAGCTCACCCCGGATTCGGCCGGCGTGTAGTCGGGCGTGAGGTCCGAGCCCCAGAGCCGGTAGCCCTTTTCGATGCGGCCCGAGAACACGGTTTGAGCCCCAACGGCTGGCATATCGAAGGCTCGACCAGCTTCCCAGAGCGTGTCCCAAACGTGCAGCGCAAACGACTGAGGTACGTAGATTTCCCAGCCGAGTTCGCCAACGTAGGACAACCGAATGGCGGTGACCGGGGCCATGCCGACATCGATTTGCTGGCTGGTATACCAAGGGAATGCGTCGTTCGAACAGTCGTTCCCAGACACCGATTGCAGCACGGCTCGGCTGTTGGGACCCCACAGACCAATCGACACGAGCTCCTCGCTTCGGTCGCGAAGCTGCACTGACCCGTCTGCTGGTGCGAGCGAGCGAAACATCGCAAGCTCGGCGGGGAGGTTGCCCTTGCCGGTGAGAATCCACCAGGTCGTCGCGTCGATACGGGTGACGGTGATATCGCGCGCAACGCCGCCCGACAGCGTGAGCACCAAGCTGTACGCCACGCCACCGACGGGAAGGTCAATATCGGCGGTGCAAACATGCTGCAGGTAGTCGAGAGCGCCCGGGCCGGAGACTTCGACCGGCCCAATAGCCGCCGACCAATCGACGAGCCCAACGTTGGCCCGCATCTCGAGATG
>CALGZB010000285.1 GCA_937934655.1 uncultured Acidimicrobiales bacterium
CCAACCCCCGAAGGCCTCGGCGAACTCGAATTCACCGTCACCGACGGCGGACCAGTCACCGTGCTCCACATCAGCGAAGTCGACGCAACGGCCACCGGACCAAACAGCGTCGTACCAAGCATCTGCGGAACCGACCTGACCCCAACACCTGGCCCGGTATGTGCCGACCTCATCGAAGGACCGGCGCTGTACGTCGGTAGCCAACTCGTTTGGGACACCGGCCTCGTCGCACAAGCCGGCGAGCCGATTCGAGTAGTGACTACCGAGAACGGTGCGTCACCAGCGCAACCGAACGAGCAGGTCTACATCCGAATTGGCGACGAGATCTACGGACCCTCACCAGTAGGTCTCGGCGAAATCACCTTTACCCCAACGGTGAGCGGACCAGTAAGCGTGTTGCACTACAGCGTTCAAACCGGCGATACGTCGTCGCCAAACAGTGTCGTGCCCGCCCTCTGCGGCCCAGGCCTCGGCGAACCAGCGCCAGTTTGCGCCGACTTCGTTGAAGGACCGGCGCTTTACGTCGGCAGTGACACCATCTGGCACACCAGTCACTACGCCAAGGACAACTCACAGTTGCGGGTGAAGGCCACTGAAAACGGCGATTCGCCCGACCAGCCCAACGAGAAGTTCTTCGTGCAGATCAACGGAGTCACCATTGGAATGTCGCCACCGGCACCCGGTGAAGCCACCTTCGACATCGTCGACGGCGGCCTCGTGACCATCGTGCACTACAGCGAAGTATCCGGTGACACTTCGTCGCCCAACAGCGTCGTACCGTCGCTCTGCGGCACCGACCTGGTAAAGGTCGACGGCGGCCTCAGCTGCGAACTTCCCGACGGCACCGCCGTTGAGATCCCAGTTCCTGCATCATTCAACTGGAGCTCGGAACACGCAACCGCAGCGCCAACGTGGCTTGAACACACGGCCAGCAGCTCGGCCGCATGGCTGGCCAAGCAGTGGGAACGACCAGTAGTCACTCCCGACCAAGAGGCCTAAACAGCAACGCCGAACGTTTCGATGTAATCGCTGAACATGGCATGTAGTTCGCCTTTGGCCAGTCCGAAATCTTCTAACTGGTAGCTGGCTTTTCTCGACGCACTCAGTGGGTCGATGGAAAGCCAGCTTTCCATCGCTCCACGGGTCTCCGCGGTTAGTGGTTGACCGAGCCAGCCGTAGACCTCTTCCACTGCGCCGAGCGGGTTGGCGATGTAATCGGCGTAGTGCACATGGTGCACCTGCGGATGGTTGGCCAAGGCCTTCATCGGTCGGGTGACCTGATCGAGCAAACGACCGGGAGTCGTCGACCGGATCCAGTCGATGTCGGGGGCGCCCAACGACAGCGTGTGGGCAAACGCCGTGAGGTTCATAAACGACGCTGCCGCAGTCGCTGGGTCGCGATGAGTCCATATGATTCGGGCATCGGGATACTCGGCAAGCAACGCATCGATGAAGTACCCGTGGGCCGGCATCTTGAGCACCCACGAGCCGGGAGCCTCGCTCTGCAAAACCTGCAACGCCATACGGTGGTAGGCATAGGCCGAACTCATATCGGCGCTGCTGAGGTACTCGCGGTAGGCCGGGTTTGGAACACGTGACTCCCACAGGCCGGCCTTAAAGTCCTGTGCCAGAAGGAACGTGCATTCGGTCGGACCATCGGCCCACTCCCAATGCGGAGGCGACGGGTCGATCACGGGCAGAACCGTCTGCTGGAACTCGCGCAACTCGACACACCGCGGATCGCTACGCAGGGTGGCCGATGTTGGCGGCGGCACCGAAGTCACCGCCTCCCAGTTAAGCAACGATCGCCACTGAGGATCCTGATCGAGGAGATAGCTCATGGCCGTGGTGCCGGTTCGAGGAAGTCCCAGAATCACGATGGGCGCCTCGATCGGGGTGTCGGCGAGGTGCGAATGCCGCCGGTGGTAGTCGACAACCCGGAGCCGGTTGCTGAGGTACTTCACCGCATCGGCGCCGAGCATTCTCCGGCCGCCCTTTGTCATCGTGTCTTGGCGGAGTCCGGCGCAGACCAGGTCGAGAGGTTCGCGAAACCCGTCAGCACCAAAGTCGTCGAGGCCAGTGGCTTTCGCAGCCTCCGCACAGACGACGTCGGCGTTCAGATTGGCGGTTTCAGCAAAATCGGTCATGAGATGCACTTTCGAAATCTGGGGGTTTTGGGGCATCCCCTACGGCACTTTGGGGGATTCCCCATCTGTTTCGTCGCCCGGTAAATGGCGACGATAGAGACATGTTCAGCACCCAGCACGTTTTCTCCGCAGTCTCGGCATCCCCGGCAGCCACCTCTCTAGGCTCCTTCATAACTCCGGCGCCTCTCAACGAACTCTTCCACTGGTACGCCGACCATGCCGCAATCATCTTTGCGATCTGCATCACGGTTGCCATCATCGGCGAGTTCCTGAGCCGTTGGGCCCGAGGCCGCGATATGCAGCTCCGCAGCGTAACGACCTCGATCACGTCTGGGGCGGTATTCATGATCGCCAAGACCATTGTGGGCAAAGCAGCGTTCTTGGCCCTGTCGCTCTATATCTACAACAACGTGGCGCCGGTGAAGCTGAACCTCAGCAACCCGCTGGTCTGGATCGGCGTCTTCTTGATCCGCGACTTCGTGTACTACTGGGTGCACCGAGCCGAACATACCTTTCGGGCACTGTGGGCATCGCATCTCGTACACCACTCTCCAGAAACCATCGGCATGTCCACCGCCGTTCGGGTTCCGTGGATGGAAGCCCTCTACAAGCCGTTCTTTGGCCTCTGGCTCCCGCTTATCGGATTCAACCCGCTCGCAGCAATTGCCTTCGATGTCTTCGCTGCCACCCTTTCGCAGCTGCAACACACCAAGGCCTTCCCGGCGCCGAAGAAGAACCGCATCGGCAAGATCTTTGTCACCCCGTCATCGCACCGGGTGCACCACGGGTACAACCCCGAGTACATCGACAAGAACTACGGAGCGGTACTCATCATCTGGGACCGCATGTTCGGAACGTATGAACCCGAGGTTGCGCCGGTGAAATTCGGTGTCGGCAAAACCGATGCCGTGGTCACCGTGCACGATGCTCTCGTTGGCGGTTTCCCTCGACTCGCCGCCGACATGGCTGCCGTCGGATCGAAGCGGGCAGCAGTTCGAGTTGCCATGAGCCGACCAGGCTCAAACCCCCTCGTTCACCTCAAGGAAGCAGAGGCCACACTCGCCGCCTAAAAGTAAGAACGCGGGGTCTGACCCCGCGTTCTTACTTTTCGCTGAAGTTACGCTGATTCAAGGGCCGGGATGTTTCGCTACGCGAAACTCCGGAAGTGAGCAAAGCGAACAACGTGAACCCGATGTCACACACGAACCGGCGCTCTTGCTGCTGAATCCTGGGGGTCGTCCGCTACCATGGGCATCTACTCCGGTGGTCTCCACCGGTGGATTCGCACTCGGAGATTGGTTCTTCCGTACTCGTGAATCGAACCATCTAGCGCAGTTGCTGCACTCAGAATCCTGAAGCGCAGTCCGAATCTCGGCCCGAACATCGTGTTCGAGGCCAGCGAACCTCCAAGAAATTCAGAGCGCGCAACGCGCCTGAGAAAGAACACCCCTACTAATGACTACCTCCTTCGCCGATCTTGGCGTCCCTAAATCTGTATGCGACGCGCTCGAGCGCCGCGGCATCCTCGAACCTTTCGAAATTCAGGCCGCCACCGTGGCCGATGCACTTGCCGGCCGCGACGTTTGCGGCCGTGCCCCCACCGGCTCGGGCAAGACCCTGGCCTTCGGTATCCCCATGGTCAGCACTATCGGCAAGGGAACCTCTCGCCGTCCACGTGGCCTCATCCTCGCCCCAACCCGTGAGCTCGCCGACCAAATCTCTGCCGAGCTTCGCTCGTTCTCGGGCAGCAAGCCCATCGGCATCGTCTACGGCGGCGTCGGCTACGGCCCGCAGGTCAAGTCCCTCCGAAGCGGCGTCGACATTCTCGTCGCCTGCCCAGGCCGTCTTGAAGACCTCATCGAGCGAGGCGATTGCGATCTCTCCGACGTCGACTACGTCGTTCTTGACGAAGCAGACCGGATGGCCGACATGGGCTTCATGCCCGCCGTCAAGCGCCTGCTCGACCAAACCAGTCACAAACGCCAGACCGTACTGTTCTCGGCAACCCTCGATGGCGCCATCGCCAAGCTCACCCGCGACTACCAAAACAACCCGGTACGTCACGAAGTTGGCGAAGAGACTCCCGACATCACCGTTGCCGATCACGTCTTCTGGAATGTCGTCAAAGAAGAACGCACCAGCGTGACCGCTGAGGCCATCAGCGCCGTATGGCCCGCAATCGTCTTCTGCCGCACCCGTCACGGATCCGACCGTCTGGCCAAGCAGCTCAACAAGAGCGG